>CAZLBJ010000500.1:0-11506 GCA_964557755.1 uncultured Thermoanaerobaculia bacterium | reverse complement strand
GGGGGGGGGCCGGCCCCGGCCCCCCCCCCCCCACACCCCCCCCCCCGCCCCCCCCCCCCCCCCCCCCCCCCCCCCCCCCCCCCACCCCGCCACCACCGCCCCTCCCCCCGCCGGGCTAAGATCGAACGGACCGACGGCTGGAGGAAGAATGGAAGACGAGCGACGACGGTTCGGAGCGCCGCCCGACTCCGCGGCGGTGGCGGCGGAGATCGCGCGGCTGCGTCTGATCGCCGGCGCCATGGCGTTCGGGATCGTCGCCGCGATGGCGGCGTTGTGGGCCGCGGCGACGTTCGGGGAGCTGGACGTCCAGCCGGCGGCCGAGGGCGGGGCGCGGCCGGTGGCGGGCCTGCTGGTGCTGGTCGCCGCCGTGCTGCTGGTCGCCGCCCCCTTCGTCGAGCGCTTCCTGAGCACCTCCGGCGGCGCCGGCACGCCGCCGCTGCAGCGCTACCGCACCGCCAAGGTGGTGTCGCTCGCCCTGCGCGAGTCGGTCGGGCTGCTCGGCCTCGTCGTCGGTCTCCTCGGCGTCAGCCCGACGTGGGGCTACGCGCTCGGCGCCGCGTCGCTGCTCGCCATCGCCCTGGCCTGGCCGCGGGAAGCCGACCTGGCGTCCACGCCGGCCGCCCCGGTCGGGCCGGAGTAGGCCGGCCCGCGGCCGCGCGATGCTCGACCCCGTCCGCCTCGAGCTGTTCACCCACCGCTTCTCCGCCCTGGCGCGGGAGATGGGGGTGATGCTCGAGCGCACGGCGCTGTCGACCAACGTCAAGGAGCGGCTCGACTTCTCGTGCGCGCTGCTCGGCCCGGACGGCGAGCTGGTGGTCAACGCGCCGCACATCCCGGTGCACCTGGGCGCCCTCGGGCTGTGCGTGCGCGCCGTCGCCGCCGAGCTGGAGCTCGGGCTCGGCGACGTGGCGGTGACCAACCACCCGGCGTTCGGCGGCTCGCACCTGCCCGACGTGACGGTGGTGACGCCGGTGCACGACGCCGGCGGCCACCTCCTCGGTTGGGCCGCCAGCCGCGCCCACCACGCGGAGATCGGCGGCAACCGCCCCGGCTCGATGCCGCCCGACGCCACCACCCTCGCCGAGGAGGGGGTGGTGATCCCGCCGAGCCTGCTGGTGGCGGGCGGCGAGCCGCGCTGGGACGAGATGCGGGAGCGGCTCTCGGGCGGGCCGTGGCCGTCGCGGGCGGTGGAGGAGAACCTCGCCGACCTCGCCGCCGCCGTCGCCGCCAACCATCGCGGCGCCGTGGGGCTGGCGGCGCTCGCCGCCGCCGAGGGGCGCGAGGTGGTGGCGGCGGCGATGGCGGCGGTCACCGGCCGCGCCGAGCGGCGCCTGCGGGCGGCGCTGGCCCGCCGGCTGCGCGAGGGCGGCCCCGGACCGCTCACCGCCCGCCGCGAGCTCGACGACGGCGCGCCGCTGGCGGTCTCCGTCACCCTCCTCGGCGAGGACGAGGCGACCGCCGGCGCCCGCATCGACTTCAGCGGCAGCGCCGGCGTCCACCCCGGCAACCTCAACGCGCCGCCGGCGGTGGTGCGCAGTGCCGTCCTCTACGTCCTGCGCCTGCTCGCCGGCGAGGAGCTGCCTCTGAACGAAGGCCTGCTGCGGCCGGTCGAGCTGGTGGTGCCGCCGGGCATGCTGGCGCCGCCGTTCTCCGATGACCCGGCGCGCTGCCCGGCGGTGGTCGGCGGCAACGTCGAGACCAGTCAGCGGATCGTCGAGGTGCTGGTCGAGGCGCTCGGCCTCGCCGCCGCCAGCCAGGGGACGATGAACAACGTGCTCTTCGGCGACGACCGCTTCGGCTACTACGAGACGGTGGCCGGCGGCTGCGGCGCCGGGCCGGGCTTGGCCGGCGCCTCGGCGGTGCACAGCCACATGACCAACACCCGCATCACCGACCCGGAGGTGCTCGAGCGCCGCTACCCGGTGCGCCTCGAGCGCTTCGCGGTGCGCCGCGGCTCCGGCGGCGCCGGCCGCTGGCGCGGTGGCGACGGCGTGGTGCGCGAGCTGACCTTCCTGGCGCCGGTGTCGCTGTCGGTGCTCACCCAGCACCGCCGCGAAGGGCCGGCGGGGGCGGCCGGCGGCGGGGCCGGCGCGCCGGGGCGGCAGCGGGTGGTGCGGGCCGGCGGCGAGGTGGAGGAGCTGGCGGCGGTCGACGGCCGCGAGCTGGCCGCCGGCGACCGGCTGGTGCTCGAGACCCCGGGCGGCGGCGGCTGGGGCATCCCGTGAGGCGCCTGCTCTCCGTCCTCCTGTGGTCGGTGATCGCGGCCGCCTTCCTGGGGCCGGGGACGGTGGCGACCGCCGCTTCGGCCGGCGCGGCGCACGGGTTGGTGCTGCTGTGGGCGCTGGCCTTCTCGACCGTCGCCACCCTGGTGCTGCAGGAGGCGAGCGCACGGCTGGCGGTGGTCTCGGGGCGCGACCTGGCGCGCGCGCTGCGCCACCGCTCGCGGACGGCGGGCGGCGGGGTCGGCGTCGCCGGCGCGCTGGTGCTGCTGCTGGTGGTCGGCGCCGTGGTGGTGGGCTGCGCGGCCTACGAGGCGGGCAACATCCTGGGCGGCGTCGCCGGGCTGGCGCTCGCCGTGCCGGTGCCCGGGCCGGCCCTCACCGTCGCCGTCGGCCTCGTCGCCGCGCTCCTCCTCGCCTTCGGCAACCCGCGTACCGTCGCCCGCCTGCTGGCCGCCACGGTGGCGGTGATGGGCGTCGCCTTCCTGCTCACCGCCGCCCGCCTCGAGCCGCCGTCCGGCGAGCTCGTCCTCGGCAGCCTGGTGCCGGCGTTCCCCGCCGGCTCGGCGCTGCTGGTGCTCGGCCTGGTGGGCACCACGGTGGTGCCCTACAACCTCTTCCTCGGCTCCGGCGTGGCGGCGGGGCAGACGCTGCCCGAGCTGCGCTTCGGCCTCACGGTGGCGGTGGGGCTCGGCGGCCTGATCTCGATGGGCGTCCTGGTGGTGGGGACGGCGGTCGAGGGGCCGTTCTCGTTCGCGGCGCTGGCGGCGGTGCTCTCGGCGCGGCTGGGGCCGTGGGCGGCGGACCTGTTCGCCGCCGGGCTGGCGGCGGCGGGGCTGTCGTCGGCGGTCACCGCGCCGCTGGCGGCGGCGATCACCGCCGCGGGGCTGTTCGGCGACCCCGAGCGGCCGGAGCGCTGGGCGCCGCGCTCGTGGCGCTACCGGGCGGTGTGGGGCGGCGTGCTGGCGACGGGCCTGGCGTTCGGCCTCGCCGGCGTGCAGCCGGTGCCGGTGATCCTCCTCGCGCAGGCCTTCAACGGCGTGCTGCTGCCGTGGGTGGCGGTGTTCCTGCTGCTGGCGGTCAACGACCGGCGGCTGTTGGGCGAGCGGGGCCTCCACGGCCCGTTGTCGAACAGCCTGATGACCGCCGTGGTCGCCGTCGCCCTGCTGCTCGGCACCCGCAACGTGCTGCGCGCCGCCGCCGGCGCCCTCGGCATGGAGCCGCCGGGCGAGGCGGCGCTGCTGGCAGTGGCGGCGGCGGTGGCGGTCGCCCTGGCGGTGCCGGTGGCGCGCGGCGCCCGGGCCGGGCGCCGCGCGCTCTGACCTACGTCCCCCAGCGCAGACCGAGCGTCGCCACCAGCCCTGGCGTGGTGTAGCCGTTGACCTCCGCCGCCTCGTCGTCGAGCAGGTTGTCGAGGCGGAGGTAGAGGGTGGTGCGCGGCAGGGCCCGCCAGCCGGCGGTCAGGTCGAGGCGCTGGTAGTCCTCCATCGGCGTGCCGTCCGAGTCGATGCGGTCGGCGACGGCGATGAGGGTGAGGCTGGCGTCCCAGCGGCCGGTGGGGTCCCACAGGGCGCCGAGGGTGCCGCGGTGCTCGGGGCGGCGGGCCAGCGGCAGGCCGGTGGCGCGGTCCTCGGAGTCGGTCCAGGTGTAGCCGGCGCGCGCCTCGAGGCCCGGGGCCGGCTGCCAGGCGAGCTGCGTCTCGACGCCGCGGATGCGGGCGGCGGCGACGTTCTCGGCGCGCAGGGTGGCGAGGTCGAAGGCGATCAGGTTGTCGACGTCGTTGTCGAACCCGGTGACGTCGCCGCGCCAGGCGCCGCGCTCGACCTCGACGCCGAGGTCCCAGCCGGTGCTGGTCTCGGGCTCGAGCGCGGGGTTTCCGAAGAAGGGGAAGTAGAGCTCGTTGAAGGTCGGCGCCTTGAAGCCGGTGCCCCACGAGCCGTGCACGCGCGCGCCGCCGCCGGCGAGCCACGAGGCGGTCCCGCGCCAGGTGGTCTCGCCGCCGAATACCGAGTGGTCGTCGAAGCGCGCGCCGGCGGTGACGAACAGGCGGCCGCGCCAGGCGAGGCGGTTCTCGGCGAAGGCGGAGGCGACGTCGACCGACTCGTCGAAGGAGCCCGCGGCGTCGCCCTCGCGGCGCTCGAAGCCGGCGCCGAGGGAGAGGGTGTCGGAGAACAGCGAGTCGGCGAGCGGGTCCTCGGCCTCGCCGGCGCCGGCCAGCCGCAGGTCGGCTTGCGCCACCGCGTCGCTGACCACGGTGTCGGTGGCGAAGGCCTGGAACGGCGTGTCGGGGTCGGTGGCCGCCAGCTCCTCGCGGGCGGTGCCGAGGCGCAGGTGCTGCGTCCAGCGCGCGGTGACCGGCCGCTCGAGCCGCAGGTTGGCGTAGACGGCGCGGCGGTCGAGCAAGTAGTTCGGGTCGTCCACCGGGCCGATGCCGAAGGCGAAGCCGTCGAGGCCGGTGTCGCTGTCGAGGGTGCGCACGGAGACCTCAACGCGGCCGCCGCCGGCGAGGTCGAGGCCTGCGAGGCCGGAGACGGTGGCGTTGCGGAACGGGTCCTCCTCGGTGTTGCCCGCCGCCTCGCTGGCCGAGGAGACGCCGTCGAACTGGCTCTGCGCCGCCGCCAGGCTCCAGTCCCAGGTGCGGCCGGCACCGGTGTCACCCGCGCCGCCGGTGTCGCCCACGCCGATCGTGCCGCCGCCGCGCCAGGAGGTGGCCAGGCGGTGGCTCTCCTCGCTGCCGGCCTCGGCGGTGGCGGAGCCGTCGAGCCCGCCGCCGGTGCCGCGGCGGGTGTAGACGGCGATGACGCCGCCGATCGCCTCCGAGCCGTAGAGCGCGCTCTGCGGCCCGCGCACCACCTCGATGCGCTCGACGCCGTCGGTGGTCAGCGCCGCCAGGTCGTAGCCGCCCACCGCCGGGCTGTTGACGCGCACGCCGTCGACCAGCACCAGGGTGTGCGACGAGTTGGCACCGCGGATGAAGGCCGACGTGTTGCCGCCCGGCGGGCCGCTGCGCGACACCTCGACGCCGGGCACCGTGCGCAGCAGCTCGGCGACCGAGGCGGCGCGGCGGGCCTCGATCTCGGCGCGGTCGATCACCGTCACCGAGCTGCCCACGCGGCCCCCCGGCGCCGTGGCGGCCTGCGCGGAGACGACGATCTCCTCGTGGACGATGGCGGCCGGCTCGGCCTCGGCGGTCTCGTCGCCGGCGGCCTGCGCCAGGACCGGCGGTGCGGCGAGGAACGTCGTGGATGCGAAAAAGACGAAGGTCGCGGCGGCGGTGCGCCACGCGGCAGGGTGCGTCACGGCGGTCTCCTTTCCCCCCTCGGGGAAGCGTGGAAGGTCCGGGCACCCGGCCAGGTCTCCTGGCTCTCGTTCGTCCTACTCGCCGCGCCTTCCCGTCCGTCGCGGACAGTGGCTCGCTGCGGCTTTCGTCCCGATCACAGTCGCGGGGCGGCGGGGGCGTTACACCCCTCTTCCCTTGGACCGGATGCGCTCTCTGTGGCCGGCCATCCTAGCAGAGTGGAGGGCTGGTAGAATCGCCGCCGTGAGGTGGACGACGACGGACCCGCGCGGCGCCCGCCGCTGGCCCAGCCGGGCGCTGGCCGCGGCGCTGGCCCTGCTGTGCGCGGCGGCGCTCCTTGGCGGCTCGCTGGAGCTGCACGGGAACGGCGGCGGCCACTTCGTCCAGGGGCAGGGCGCCGGCCTCTCCGCCGCCCACGGCGACGGCGGGACCGTCTTCGCCTGCGCGCCCGGGCACGGCCCGAGCTCGCACGTCGAGCGCGCCCGCCCGGTCGAGCGCCACGCCTGCGCCGCCTGCCTGCACCGCGTGCAGTCGCGGAGCGGCGGGCTCTCCACCCTCGCCGTCGCCCGCGTCGAGGCCGACGCCGGCGCGGCCTGGGCGCCGCGGCCGGCCCGCGTCACCGCGCCGGTCCTCGGCAGCGCCCCCTCCCGCGGCCCGCCGGCCGCCTGATCCACCCCCTCCCCGTTCCCCGGCAGTCCGAGAACGACGACCCCGCGGCGAAGCACGCCGGCGGGGCGCGCCGGGCGCACCGCCCGCCGTGACGAGGATGGATCAGTGAGCCGCCGCCCCCGCGGGCGGCGGCGAGGAGCACACCATGAAGCCGTACCGAGTCCCGGGCGCCGTCGGCGCCCTCCTCCTGGGCCTCCTGCTCTGCCCGGCCGCGGCCGTGGCGCAGGACGCCGAGCCGCCGCCCCCCGCGACGGCCGCCACCGCCGACACTCCGAACGCCGCCGCCGGCCTCGGCACCGTCAGCGGCCGCGTCAGCGCCGAGCTCACCGGCCAGTCGGTGGCCGGCACCGAGGTCGAGCTGGTCGACCTGCGCCGCCGCGTCCGCGTCGGCGCCGACGGCGCCTTCCGCTTCGACGCCGTGCCGCCCGGCGAGCACCTGGTGCGCGCCGCCGGCCCGGCCGGCCGCGGCCTGGCGCGCGTCGACGTCGCCGCCGGCGAGACGGCCGAGGTCGAGATCCCCATCGACGTCGCGGTCATGGAGGAGCTGGTGGTCTCCGCCGGCGCCTCCGCCAGCCGCCAGCTCGACGTCGCTCAGCCGACCACCGTGCTCGCCGGCGAGGAGCTGGACCTGCGCCGGCAGGGCACCCTCGGCGAGACGCTGGCCGAGCAGGCCGGCGTGTCGTCGACGTACTTCGGACCCGGCGCCAGCCGGCCGGTGATCCGCGGCCTCGGCGGCGACCGCGTGCGCACGCTGCAGGGCGGCATCGGCAGCGCCGACGCTTCCGCCAGCAGCCCCGACCACGCGGTGGCCGCCGACCCGCTGTCGGCCGACCGCATCGAGATCCTGCGCGGCCCGGCGACGCTGCTCTACGGCAGCTCGGCGGTGGGCGGCGTGGTGAACGTGCTCGACGAGCGCATCCCCGGCTTCCTGCCGGAGGTGCCGCTGTCGGGGCGGGTGGAGCTCGAGGGCGCCACCGGCGCCGACGAGCGCGCCGGCGCCGTGTCGCTGCTCGGCGGCGCCGGCACCTTCGCGTGGCACGCCGACTACGCCCGCCGCGAGAGCGGCGACGTCGAGATCCCCGGCGACGCCACCGCCGAGGACGGCGACCCGCTGGGCGGCGTGCTGGAGAACTCGGGGCTCGACACCGACAGCGGCGCTCTCGGTGTCTCCTGGGTGGGCGACCGCGGCTTCCTCGGCGTCTCCGCCTCCGGCTTCGACTCCCTCTACGGCGTCCCCGCCGGCCACCACCACGAGGAGGAGGGCGAGCACGAGGGCGAGGAGGAAGCCGAGGCTGTGCGCATCGACCTCGAGCAGCGCCGTCTCGACCTGCGCGGCGAGCGCACCTTCGGCGGCGGCCCGTTCCAGGGCGCCAAGCTCCGCGTCGGCGTCGCCGACTACGAGCACCGCGAGCTCGAGGGCGCCGAGGTCGGTACCCGCTTCACGAACGACTCCTGGGAGGGCCGCTTCGAGCTGGTGCAGCGCCGCCGCGGCGACCTCGACGGCTCGCTCGGCCTGCAGGCGTCGTCGAGCGACTTCTCGGCCGTCGGCGAGGAGGCCTTCGTGCCGCCGTCGGTCACCGACACGCTGGCGGTGTTCGCCTTCGAGGAGCTGAGGCGCGGCCTGCTGTCCTACCAGTTCGGCCTGCGCTGGGAGAGCCAGGACGTCGACCCGGAGGGGGCACTGCCGTCGCGCTCGTTCGACGGCCTCTCCGGCTCGCTCGGCCTGGTGTGGAGCTTCGCAGAGGAGATCTCGTTCACCGCCTCGCTGTCGCGCACCGAGCGGCTGCCGGGCGCCACCGAGCTGTTCGCGGACGGCCCGCACCTCGCCACCCGCGCTTTCGAGGTGGGCGACCCCGACCTCGACCCGGAGGAGAGCCTGGGCTTCGACGTCTCGCTGAAGTCCACCGCCGAGCGGGTGAGCGGCGCCGTCAACCTCTTCGTCAACCGCTTCGACGGCTTCATCTACGAGGACTTCACCGGCCTCGAGGAGGACGGCCTGGCGGTCGTCCGCTTCGTCCAGCGCGACGCCGAGTTCGTGGGCGCCGAGGTCGACCTGCTGTGGCGCCTCGCCGAGGTCGGCGGCGGCCACCTCGACCTGCGCACCCGCGCCGACTGGGTGCGCGCCGAGCTCGACGACGGCTCGCCGCTGCCGCGCATCCCGCCGCTGCGCTTCGGGCTGGGGCTGTCCTTCCACCAGGGGCCGTGGCAGGCGACGGCGGAGGCGCGCCGCGTCGAGGAGCAGGACCGCGTGGCGGCGCAGGAGACGCCGACCGGCGGCCACACGCTGCTCAACGCCTCGGTGGGCTACCGCATCTTCTCCAGCAAGGTCGTCACCGACCTGCTGCTGCGCGGCACCAACCTCACCGACGAGGTGGCCCGCAACCACGTCTCCTTCCTGAAGGACGACGTGCCGCTGCCGGGCCGCGACGTGTCGCTCAGCGTGCGGCTGACGTTCTGATCTGGCCCAGCCGCCGGCCGGCGGCGAGCAGCAGCAGGCCGGCGGCGCCGAGCAGCACCATGGCCGGGCCGGAGGGGAGGTCGAAGGCGTAGGAGAGGGCGAGGCCGCCGACCGTCATCAGCACGCCGAAGGCGGTCGACGCCACGACCACGGCGCGGAAGCCGCGGAACAGCGCCAGCGCCGCCACCGGCGGGATGGTCAGGAGCGCGATCACCAGGATGATGCCGACCAGCTGGATGAGGAAGACCACCGCCAGCGCGGTCAACAGCAGGATGGCGGTGGTCACCGCGCCGGTGCGCACGCCCTGGACGGCGGCGAACTCCTCGTCGAAGGCGACCGCCACCGTCTCCTGGTAGAAGGTCGCCAGCGCCGCCACCACCAGCAGGGCGAGCACCCACACCGCCGCCACCTCGCGGCCGCCCACCGCCAGCACGTTGCCGAACAGGTAAGTCATCAGGTTCGGCGCGTAGCCCGGCGTCTGGTGGACGAAGACGATGCCGGCCGCCATGCCCACCGCCCACAGGATGCCGACGGTGGCGTCGTGGGGGCGGGAGCGCTCGGCGCCGCGGCCGAGGACCAGCGCCGACGCCACCGCCACGGCGCCGGCGCCGAGGGTGGGCTCGACGCCCAGCCAGTAGCAGAAGCCGAGGCCGCCGAAGGCGGCGTGCGACAGGCCGGCGCCGAGGAAGACCAGCCGCTTGACCACCACCAGCGTGCCGACGACGCCGCACAGCACGCTGGCCGCCAGCGAGGCGAGCAGCGCGTGGCGCAGGAAGTCGTAGCTCCACAGCTCGGCGAGGGCGTCCATCTCAGTGCTCGTGGCCGTGCTCGTGGCCGTGCTCGCCCTCGTGCGGCGCCAGCACGCGGTGCGGCACGCCGTGGGCGATCAGCTCGACCGGGCAGCCGTAGACCTCCTCCAGCATGCCGGCGGTCAGCTTGCCCTCCGGGTGGTAGTGGAGGCGCCGGTTGATGCAGGCGATCTGGCGCACGGCGGGGGCGAAGGGGGTGAGGTCGTGGGTGACGACGACGATGGTCAGCTCGCGGTGCAGCTCGTTCAGGGTGTCGACCAGGCTGCCGCGGAACTCGGCGTCGACCGAGGCCAGCGGCTCGTCGAGCAGCAGCACCTCCGGCTCGCCGGCGATGGCGCGGGCGATCAGCGTGCGCTGCAGCTGGCCGCCGGAGAGGTCGCCGATGTGGCGCTCGGCGACGGACGCGAGGCCGAGGCGCTCGACGGCGCGGCGGGCGGCGGCGCGGTCCTCGTCGCGCAGCCGGCGCGGCGGCCGGCGCAGGCCGAGGCGGCCCATCTCCACCACCTCGCGGACGCGGATCGGGAAGTGGCGGTCGAAGGCGGCGAACTGCGGCACGTAGCCGAGGGCGCCGCGGCGCTCGGGCACGCGGCGCACCACGCTACCGCGCCACGGCTCGACGAGGCCGAGCAGGAGCTTGAGCAGCGTCGTCTTGCCGCCGCCGTTCGGCCCCAGCACGGCGAGGAAGTCGCCGCGGCGGACGACGAGGTCGACGTCCTCGAGCGCCGGCTCGCCGTCGTAGCCGAAGGTGACGCCGCGCACCTCGAGCAGCGGCTCGTTCACCGGGCACCCCCGTCGCCGGCGACGGCGGCGGCGAAGGCGTGCAGGGCGGCCGGCACGTCGTAGGCCAGCGGATCGGCGGTCACCACCTCGGCGCCGAGCTCGCGGGCCACCGCCCGCGCCGCGACGTCGGAGACCCCCGGCTGCACCAGCACCACCTCGAACCCCTCGCGGCGGGCGCGGTCGACCAGCGCCACCAGCCGCCGCGGGCTGGGCTCCTTGCCCTCCTCCTCGATCGCCACCTGCTCCAACCCGTACTGCGCCGCCAGGTGGCCCCACGCCGGGTGCTGCACCAGGAAGGCGCGGCGGTCGAGAGCTTCGAAGGCCGCCTCCAGCTCGGCGTCGAGGGCGTCCAGCTCGGCCTCGAGGGCGGCGAGGTTGGCACGGTACTCCGCGGCGCCTTCCGGGTCCACCCGCTCCAGCTCCGCGGCCACGGCCTTGGCGGCCGCCCGCAGGTTGCGCGGCGCCACCCACGCATGCGGGTCCTCTTCGTCGTGCCGATTCCCCCCTTCGTCGAGGTGTTGACCCTCACCCTTGTCGTTCAGCATCTCCACCAGCCGCACGATCGGCACTCCCGGCCGCTCTCGCACCAGGTGCTCCACCTGCCGCCGCTCGAAGGCGAGGTGCGGGTCGCCGACGGCGACCACCAAATCGGCGCCGCCGAGCTCGCCGAGCTGGCGCGTCGACGGCTCCCAGGCGTGCGGCGAGGCGCCGGGCGGCAGCAGCACGGCGCTCGTCACCCGTCCGCCGCCGACGCGGTCGGCCAGCCAGGCGAGCGGCGGCAGGCTGGCGGTGACCCGCACTCGCGCCGCGCCTCCGCTGTGGGCCGCCGGTGCGCCGTCGCCCGTGCAGGCGGCGGCGACGAGCAGCCAGGCACAGGCGGTGATGCGGTGGAGTAGGGGCACGGTCTTAATGATAACAAGATATCGATAGCGACGCCAGATTCCCGCCCCGCCGGGTGGAGGCGGGGCCATACCTCGGCGGTCGAAACCGCCGCCCCCGCGGGTGTTCGCGGTCCGCCGCGGGACTCCCTACCATGGGGCCACAGCGCCCCCGGATCCCGAGCAGAACGACGAAGAGAGCAAGGACGCTCCGAGGGCGAAGGTTGGAGGGGCCGGAGACCGATCGCCGGCGCCCGTCGAGACGCCGATCGGAAGGGAGGCCGGACCATGACACAGCGCACCGCTCCAGCAGGGCTTGTGAAAAGTTTCACAAGCACCGCCGCGGCGCGGCGCGGGCCGGCCGTCGAGCTTCAGGTCGAGATGAGAGGGACCAC
>CAZLBJ010000499.1:0-3544 GCA_964557755.1 uncultured Thermoanaerobaculia bacterium | reverse complement strand
AGAAGTCCCAGAGGTCGCCGAGCACGGGGATCGAGCCGACTGCCGCGTCGAGCCACAGGTTGAACAGCATCCGGGCGATCACTTTCACGCCCACCCGGTGCCGCAGCGCCTCGATCAGGACGATCGTGCCGACCGCCGCGCCGAGGAAGTCGCCGATCCCGGGTACCAGCCCGATCAGGGCGTTCGATACCGAAGCGGATTTGGGTCCCCGGCACCCGGAACCGCTGCTCCATGATGTCGACGAGGGCTTCGACGGCGGGGGAGATCTGTTTGCCTGCCATGCCGCGGCAGGCTGCAAGAAGGGTGCCTCGGAGGGCTACGACGCGCCGCGCCCCGACAGCACGGCGGGGATCGTCTTGAGCAGGATCTTGAAGTCGAGCATCGGCGACCACGAGTCGATGTACTGGAGGTCGAGCTCCAGCCAGCGGTCGAAGTCGAGCTCGTTGCGGCCGGAGACCTGCCACAGGCAGGTGAGGCCGGGCTTCATCGACAGGCGGCGGCGCTGCCAGCGCTGGTACTGCGCCACCTCCTCGGGGATCGGCGGCCGCGGCCCGACCAGGCTCATGTCGCCGCGCAGCACGTTCCACAGCTGCGGCAGCTCGTCGAGGCTGAACTTGCGCAGCAGGCGCCCGAGGCGGGTCACCCGCGGGTCGCGGCGCAGCTTGAACACCGGCCCCTTCATCTCGTTGAGGTGCTCGAGCTCGCGGCGCTGCACCTCGGCGTCGTGCACCATGGTGCGGAACTTGTACAGCGTGAAGCGCCGCCCGTTGAGCCCGCAGCGCGTCTGGCGGAAGAGCACCGAGCCGCCGGAGGTGATCTTGATGGCGAGCGCCACCAGCACCACCAGCGGCAGGCCGAGCAGCAGCACCAGCAGCGACACCGCGACGTCCAGCCCCCGCTTGGCGAGGAGCTGGAGCTGGCTGGTCGGCGTCGTCGAGAAGGTGAGCAGCGGCACGCCGTCGAGCTCCTCGAGCTGCACCCGCGCCTCGTGGTGGGGGAACAGGTTCATCGCGAAGCGGGTGCGGATGCCGAGCTCCTGGAGGATCTCGAACAGGTCCTCCATGTGGTCGAGCTCGCGGCGCTGGACGGCGAAGATGACGTCGTCCACCGGGTGCCTCTCGACGATGTGCGGGATGTCCTCGAGGCCGCCGAGCACCGGGTGGGACGGCGTGAAGTCCGCCGGCACCGAGTCGCCGCTGCGCACGAAGCCGAGCAGGCGGAAGCCCCAGAAGCGGTGGGTGTCGATCGAGCGGGCGAGCGCCAGCGCCGCCGGGTTGGTGCCGACGACGACCACCGTGCGGTAGTTGAGGCCGCGGCTGCGCACGTAGCGCGAAGTGAGGCGGATGGCCAGCTTCTCGGTGAGCAGGAAGAGCGCCGACAGCACGGCGAAGAGGAGGATCCAGGAGCGGCTGATCTGGTCCTCGAGGAGCCGCTCGCCCAGGCGCAGGGCGAAGATCATCAGGGTGAGGACGGCGGGCGCCACCAGCGACACGCGCAGCACGGTGAGCGCCTCGTCGAGCAGCGGCACGGTGCGGTGCGAGCGGTAGCTGCCGGAGGAGAGCAGCAGCACGCCCCAGACGAGCAGCGCCAGCGGCAGCAGCGGCAGGTACTCCGACAGCGGGTAGAAGGGGCCGGCGAAGGCCGACGCGCCGAGGTGGGGGAGCACGGCGTCGCGCAGCCAGTAGGCGGCGAAGAACGCCGCGGCCACCAGGGTCAGGTCGAGCGCGAAGATGGAGACGGTGAGGATCCGCGCGCGTTCTTTCAGCATGTCGCCCTCAAATCACCACCGGTCGCTGTCGCATTGAATCCGTCGAGACGGTCCTTGCCCCTACTAGTCTAACGTAGTTGGCGTGCAATTCGTCTACCTGAGCCGATTTTTTCTCATGATCAAGCAGACTTGCGCGGCCCGGTCCCCGTGCCGCGCCGCGGCGTCAGAGCCGGGCGAGAGTGCGGAACAACGCCTCGTAGGCGTCCGTCACCCGCGGCCACGAGTAGAGGCGGCGGGCGCGCCCGGCGGCGGCGGCGGCGAGGCGGCGGGCGGCGGCGGGGTCGGCGAGCACCCGCTCGCAGGCGGCGGCGAGGGTGGCGGGCGCGGCGGCGCGGAACCACAGGGCGGCGTCGCCGGCGACCTCGCGGTTCTCCGGCGCGTCGTTGACCAGCAGGCAGTTGCCGTAGCCCATCGCCTCGACCAGCGCCGGGTGGGTGCCGCCGACCTCGGTGGCGTGGACGTAGGCCAGGGCGTGCGACAGGAGCTGCCGGTAGCCGGCGCCGTAGACGGGACCGGGGAAGCGCACCCGCGGGTCGGCGGCGGCGCGGAAGGTGGCGATGAAGCGGCCGGCGTAGGGGGCGCCGCCGACCATCACCAGCGGCACGTCGCCGCCCACCCCGCGGTAGGCCTCGACGACGCGGTGGGGGTTGTTCTCCGGTTCGAAGCGCGACACGTAGAGGAAGTAGCGGCGCGGCTCGAGCCCCAGCCGCGCCAGCCAGGAGGGGCCGTCCTCGACCGCCTCGCCGGCGCCCAACGGGCGCGGCTCGACGCCGTAGGCGATGGCGTGCGAGGGGGCGCCGTAGCGGTCTTCGTAGTGGCGGCGGATGACCTCGGCGTCGGTCACCAGCGCGTCGGCGACGACGCAGGCCAGCCGCTCGGAGGCGGCGTAGACGGCGCGGCCGGCGGCTCCCCACTTGGCGCGCCGCTTCTCGATGCCGTCGACGTGCAGCGCCGTGGGGATGCCGGCGGCGCGCAGGAGAGGCACGAACAGGGCGTTGGCCGAGTTGACCACCAGGGCGGCGTCGAACCCCTCCTCGCGGCCGCGGCGGCCGGCGTCGAGAGCGGAGAGCAGGGTGTGCACCGGCGTGTCGAGGTACTTGGTGCGCAGCGTCGGCAGCACCACCAGCCGCGCGCCGCGGTGCTCGCGCAGGCGGCGCGGCGTGGCGTGGGCGCGGCAGTAGACGGTCACCCGCCAGCCGCGGTCGACGAGGCGGGCGGCGAGTTCCTCCATCAGCGTCTCGTAGCCGCCGTAGCGGTTGGGGATGCCGCGGCTGCCGACCAGGGCGACGTGCAGCGGGCGCGGGGCGCTCACAGCGGCATCCCCTCGCGCCCGAACCAGCGGTCGAGCTCGCGCGCCGGCACCAGGCGCCGGGCCTGCACGGCGCGGCGCCGCGCCAGCGCCTCTCTCCGGTGCTTCCACAGCCAGCCGTAGGCGGCCAGCGACGAGCGCTCGCGCACCAGCACCCAGGCGAGGGCGGCGGCGTCGCGCACCAGCGCCGGCAGCAGGGTGGCGAGCAGGTTGCGCGGCGTCTGGTGGTAGAGGCGCAGCAGGTAGCGGTTCTTCAGCGAGTGGAGGTTGACCTCGGGCGGCATGGCGGCGCGCCGCTCCGGCAGGTTGAAGCGGCGGTGCTCGGCGCGGGCGGCGGGCTCGTAGAGCACCTCCCAGCCGCGTTCGCGCAGGCGGAAGGCGAGCTCGGCGTCCTCGCGGAAGGAGTGGAACAGGGGGTCGAAGGCGTCGCCGTCGAGGGCGGCGTCGTCGAGCGCCGCGCGGTGGAA
>CAZLBJ010000498.1:0-3590 GCA_964557755.1 uncultured Thermoanaerobaculia bacterium | reverse complement strand
CGCTGCTCGGACTCCGGACGGGGGGCGCCCGCCTCCTCGGGGAGCGCACGCCACCGGCCAGCCCTACGTCGGGTCCCTCCATGTGCGCTCCCCGGGGTTTCCGGACAGGCACCCCACCCCGCCCCGAGCACCGACAGTGGCCCCCGGGGCGGTGTGCAAGGTCAACGTCCTTCTCGGTCGGGGCGCCAGTGTGGGCGCGGATCTGCGAGAATGGGCGGTCTGTAACCCCCTACTGATGAAAACCATGGTCGATTACGAGCTTCGTGTCTCCGGCCGCTTGGCGGCTGCCTTTCTCCCCTTGCTGATCTGTTGGGTGCTCCTGGCTCCTTCGGTGGGAGGACAGGAGAGACAGGAGAGTGAGTCTCTGCCGCTGTTGGCTCCATTGTCGGCGGGGGACGTGTTGGGGCTGCCGGAGCTGGATCCGGAGCTGCCTTCACCTTCGGCGTTCCTGGGGTATCCGCTGGGGACGCGGTTCACTCGGTATGCGGAGATCCGCGGGTACCTGGAGCACTTGGCCAAGGAGTCGGATCGGGTGGCGGTGTGGGAGTACGGGCGGACCTACCTGGACAGACCGTTGACGCTGGTTGCCGTGTCGAGCGCGGCGAACATTGCGCGGTTGGACCAGATCCGGGCGGAGCGGGGGCGGTTGGTGGATCCTTCGACGCTGTCGGAGGAGGGGCGACGGGGGGTGGTGGAGGGGGCGCCGCTGGTGGTTTGGCTGGGGTACGGGGTGCACGGCAACGAGTCTTCGTCGGCCGAGGCGGCGATGGCGGCCGCGTACGTGCTGGCGGCGTCGCGGGGGGAGCTGCTCGACGAGGTGGTGGTGCTGATCGATCCGCTGTCCAATCCCGACGGGCGGGAGCGCTACGTGGCGGGGTACGAGCAGCGGCGGGGGCGGGTGCCCGACCCGGATCCGGCGGCGCGGGAGCACGACGAGCCGTGGCCGGGCGGGCGCTACAACCACTACCTGATCGACCTCAACCGCGACTGGTCGTGGGCGACGCAGCGCGAGACGCGGCACCGCATCACGGCGCTGCGCGCCTGGCAGCCGCAGGTCTACGTCGACCTGCACGAGATGGGGAGCGACGCCACCTACTTCTTCCCGCCGTCGGCCGAGCCGGTGAACCCGGAGATCGACCCGCGCGTCGTGGCCTGGCTCGAGACCTTCGGGCGCGGCAACGCCGCCGCCTTCGACCGCCAGGGGTGGCTCTTCTACAAGCGCGAGAGCTTCGACCTCTTCTACCCCGGCTACGCCGACTCGTACGCCAGCCTACTCGGTGCCGTGGGGATGACCTACGAGGTCGGCGGCGGCGGGCGCGCCGGGCTGGCGCTGCGCCTCGACGACGGCACCGTGGTCACCCTCGCCGACCGCATCGCGCGCCACCTCGCCACCTCGCTGACCACCGTCGAGACCGCCGCCGGCGAGCGCCGGCGCCTGCTCGCCGACTTCGTGGCGGCGCGGCTCGACAACGCGCGCCGCGCCGGCGCCCCGACCTACCTGTGGCCCGCCGACCGCCCCGAGGCCGCCGCCCTCGCCGCCCTGCTGGCGCGCCACGGCATCGCCGTCCACCGCCTGCGCCAGCCGGCCGAGCTGGCGGTGCGGCCGCTGTCGCCGCGCGGCGCCGGCGACGCACCGGCGGCGCCGCGCCGCTTCGCCGCAGGCGCCTGGGTGGTCCCCTCCGCGCAGCCGCTCGGCAACCTGGCGCGCGCCCTGCTCGAGCCGGAGACGCCGATGTCGCAGTCGTTCGTCGACGATCAGCGCCAGCGCGTCGAGCAGGACCTCGACGCCGCCTTCTACGACGTCACCGCCTGGTCGCTGCCGCTCGCCTACAACGTCGAGGCGTGGGTGGCGGCGTCGGCGCCGGCCGACCTCACCGCGCCGCTGCCGCCGCCCGCCGACGCGGCGCGCGAGGGCGACGCGCCGGCGGTGGACGCCGCCCTCGACGCCGGCGCCGGCCGCCTGCACGGCGAAGGCGGCGTCGGCTGGCTGCTGCCGCCCTCCGGCCGCGCCACCTACCGCGCCGCGGCGCGCCTCCAGGCCGCCGGCGCCCCGTGCCGCCTGGCGCTCGCCGAGCTGAGCTTCGGCGGCCGCCGCTACGCCGCCGGCACCCTCTTCGTGCCCCGCCGCGGCGCGCCGCCGGGCACCGAGGCCCTGCTCGCCGAGCTGGCCGCGGAGGGCGGTTTCCGCGTTGACCGCGTGGGCACCTCCTACAGCGAAGAGGGCCTGTCGCTCGGCTCTGCGCGCATGGTCAGCGTCGCCCCGGCGCGCATCGCCCTGGTCGCCGGCGCCGGCGTGCAGGCTACGTCGCTCGGCTCGCTGTGGCACCTGCTCGACCGCCAGGCGCAGGTGCCGGCGACGCTGCTCGACCTCCGCGAGCTCGACGGCGAGGCGCTGGCCGGCTTCGACGTCGTGGTGCTGCCGGACGGCTGGGGCTACGCCGAGGCGCTCGGGGGCGGCCCGGGCGACGCGCTGCAGCGCTGGGTCGAGGCCGGCGGCGTGCTGGTGGCGGTGGGCGACGCCATCGGCTGGCTGCGCGAGCGCGGCCTCACGCAGGTCGAGGAGTGGAGAGCGGAGGGCGAGGGGGACGAGGAGGACGCCGACCCCGAGGCGCGCGCCGCGCGCGGCGCCCCGACGCCGCTCGAGCGGCCGCTCCACGTGCCGGGCGCGGTGGTGGCCACCGACCTGCGGCCGGGCCATCCGCTGGCCGCCGGCCTGGCCGGCCCGCCGCCGGTCCTGGTGGCCGGCACCCGCCCGCTGCTCGCCACCGGCAAACCGCAGGTCGACGTGCTGACCGTCGCCGAGGAGGACCCGGTGATCGCCGGCCTCGCCTGGCCCGAGTCGCAGGAGCGCCTCGCCGGCTCGCTGCTGGTCGCCGTCGAGCGGGTCGAGGACGGCCAGGTCGTCCTCTTCGCCCAGGAGCCCGGCTTCCGCCTCTTCTGGCGCGGCACCATGCCGCTGTTCCTCAACGCGGTGATGTTCGGGCCCAGCCTCGAGGCCGGGGGCTACTGACCGGGACGGCGGGTACTAGGCCGCGAGAAGCCGCATCGCGGCGAAAGCCTCGCGGGCGACTCCGCGCACCGTGAACTGGGGGATCAGCTCCGCGGCGATCCGGCGGGCCTCGGCGATCCTTCCTGCAACGCGCAGAGCGTCGGCGAGGTAGAGGCTCGCCGCGCAGGCGTCATAGCTCCGGCCCAGACTCATGCACCGGTCACGCGAGTCGGCGAATCGTCGTACGGCATCCGGGGCGCGCCCCTGCCCGAGATCGATCCGGGCGCGCAGCCCCTCGCGGGTGGCCAGTGCATGTTCGTCGCCCCCTATCCCTTCGACGGCGGGACCGGTCTCCAGGAGGCGGCGCGCCTCGCCGAAGCGGTCGAGGTCGCAGAGCGCGTTCACTCGGGCGGCGACCGTGGAGTAAGCAAGAACCGGCTCGTGGGCGACCTCGCCGCTCTCCGCCGCCGCCGCGAGGAGCGGCAGGGCGCGCCACGGTCGGCCCTGCTCGCGCTCGACCATCGCCTGCTTGATGAGGGTGCGGCACAGGCCGGCAGCGTCACCCGCCATCTGGTGCGCCGATCTCGCACGCTCCAGGAGC
>CAZLBJ010000497.1:0-8096 GCA_964557755.1 uncultured Thermoanaerobaculia bacterium | reverse complement strand
GGAGCCGCAGGCGGTGATCGGCAGCACGCTGCACCGGCTCGCCTACCCCGACTTCCACCGCGCCCACGAGGAGCGCGGGCGGGAGCTCGAGGAGTCGCACCACCACCACGGCGGCGGCGGCGGGGTCGTCGACCTCCAGCTCCGCGGCGAGTACCTGTTCACAGCCAAGGGGCGCGGCGGGTTCGAGGTCTTCGACGTCGCCAACGTCGACAACCAGGACTTCTCCGAGCGGGTGGTCACCGCCCCGGTGTCGCCGCTCGGCCAGGACACCCGGGTCGCCACCCGCGACGCGGCCGCGGTCGCGCTCCCGACCACCATGCCGATGGCGTTCGACCGCAGGCCGGCGCCGGAGAACCGCGAGCAGCCGATCCACCCGATCTACCGCTACGCCTTCGTTGCCGACCGCGAGGAGGGGCTGATCCTGATCGACGTGGCGACGCTGACCGACGGCGATCCGCGCAACAACTTCCTAGAGCGCGCGCTGACCTTCAACCCGGACGGCGCGCTGTCCGGCGCCCAGGGGCTGACGGTGGCCGGGCACCACGTCTACGTGGTCACGGCGGGAGGCGACCTGGTGGTGGTCGACTGCGAGCAGCCGCTGGCGCCGCGGGTGGCGGCGGTGCTCGGCGGCTTCGAGGACCCGAAGGCGGTGGCGGTGCAGCTCCGCTACGCGTTCGTCGCCGACGCCGGCGGGCTGGCGGTGGTCGACGTCACCGACCCGGCGCGGCCGCGGCTCGCCGCCCGCGCCGGCGGCTTCGCGGCGAGGAGCGTCTACGTGGCGCGCACCTGGGCGTATCTCGCGGCCGGCGGGCGCGGCGTGGCGCTGGTCGACGTCGAGCGGCCGGAGGCGCCGCGGCTCGAACGCCTGTGGGACGGCGGCGGCGCCCTGGTCGACGTCCACGACGTCAAGGTGGCGTCGACCAACGCCAGCCTCTTCGCCTACGTCGCCGACGGCGCGGGCGGCTTGAAGGTGCTGCAGCTCACCTCGCCGCGGACGGTGCCCGGCTACCTCGGCTTCTCGCCGCGGCCGGAACCCGAGCTGGTCGCCGTGCGCCACACCCACGGCCCGGCGCTGGCGCTCTCGCGTGGCCTCGACCGCGACCGCGCCGTCGACGAGGACGGCCACCAGGTCAGCGTCTTCAACCGCATCGGCGCCCGCCCCTTCAGCCGCGAGGAGATGGAGCGCCTCTACCTGCGCGACGGCGAGCCGTGGACCGTCCACGACGAGCCGCCGGGACCGGCGGAGGGGACGCCGCCATGAACCTCCGCTCCGCGCTCGTCGCCGTGCCCGCGCTCCTCGCCGCCCTCGCCGCCGCCGCCCCGGCCTTCCCCCAGGAGCCCGCCGCCGATCTCCGCCCGGGCTTCTACGTCGGCGTCGCGCCGTGCGCCTCCTCCCTCTGCCACGCCGCCGCGGCGCCGCGCGACGACTTCGACGCGCTGCAGGACGAGTACTTCACCTGGCTCGACCGCGACCCCCACTCCGGCGCCTTCGAGGTGTTGGCCAGCGACGACTCGCGGCGCATCGCCGCCAACTACGGCCTGACCGTCCCCGCTTACGAGGCGCCGGCCTGCCTCGCCTGCCACACGCTCGTCGTGCCGCCCGCGCTCCAGGCGCGGCCGGTCGAGGTCGAGGACGGCATCTCCTGCGAGGCCTGCCACGGCCCGGCCGGCGGCTGGCTGGCCGGCCACCACACCGCGGAGTGGACGCATACCGACTCGGTGGCCGCCGGCCTCGTCGACCTCGACGCCGCCGCGACCCGCGCCGCCGTCTGCATCGGCTGCCACCTCGGCGACGGCGAGCGCCGCGTCGACCACGGCCTGCTCGCCGCCGGCCACCCGCAGCTCGTCTTCGAGCTCGACAACTACGCCGCCGACATGCCGCCGCACTGGCCGCCGGCCGCCTCCTACGCGCGGCCCGAGCGCGCCGCCCGCCTCGCCGCCTCGCGCGGCGCCGGCGCCTGGGCGGTGGGGCAGGCGGCGGCCTTCCGCGCCGGCCTCGAGGAGATCGCGCGCACCGCCGAGGCCGGCCGCTGGCCGGAGCTCTCCCTGATGCGCTGCGAGGACTGCCACCACGGCCTCGCCGAGCGCCGCTGGGCGCGCCGCGAGGCGCCGCGACGCCCCCTCGGCCTGCCGCGGTGGAGCCCGGCGCGCTGGGTGGTGCTGCGCCACCTGGTCGACGCCTTCGCGCCCGCCGAGCGCGACGGCCTCGACCGCCGGGTGGCGGCGGTGGCCGCCGGCGTCTCCCGCCTCGGCCCGGCGCCCCCCGGCCTCGCCGCCGACGCCGCGGCGGCGGCCGCCGCCCTCGACGCGGTCGCCGCCCGCCTCGCCGCGGTGCGCTGGGACGAGGCGCGCGTCGGCGCCCTCCTGGTGCGCCTCGCCGCCGACCGCGCGGCGGTGGCCGACCGCGAGAGCGCCGAGCAGGTGATGCTGGCGCTCAACACGCTGACCAGCGAGCTGCTGGCGCTACGCGCCGGTCCGCCGCCCGCCGGCCTGGTCGCCGACCTCGAGGCGATGGACCGCTTGCTCGATGCGCCGTACGATTTCGACCCGCAGGCATTCGACGCCCGCCTCCTCAGCTTCGAGCGGCGGGCGAGGGAGGTGACCCGATGATCTGGACGCCCTCGTGGGGCCGCCGTCCGGCGGCCCACCCCCGGTTCCTGGCGCTGGCCGTCGTGCCGGCGCTCGGCCCGCCGGCGGCGGCGCCGCCCCCCGCTCCGGCGCCGCGCGTCGCCGAGCACGGCGCCGCGCTCACTTTCGGCGTCGCCGCCTACCAGCGCGGCGACCACGACGAGGCGGTCGAGTGGCTGCGCCGCGCCACCGCCGCCGACCCCGGCGACGGCGTCGCCTGGACCTGGCTGGGCCTCGCCCACCGCGCGCTCGGCGACGAGGCGAGCGCCGAGGAGGCCTTCGCCGCCGCCCTCGCCGCCGACCGCCCGCCGCCGGGCGGCGCGGCGGCGGTGCGTGCCGCCCGCCAAGCCGAGGCCGGCGCGGACCCCCTGCTGGTGCCCGCCGGCGGCGCCGGCGACTTCTTCCCGTTCGGCGACCTGCCGCGCTGGGAGCTGCGCCTCGCCGCCGACTACGGCGAGGACTCGAACCCGCTGCGCATCGCCGACGATCTGCCGGTGGTGTTGCCGGACGGCACCTTCCTGACCGGCGCCGAGTCGGACGCCTTCTTCCGCCTGCACGCCGGGTTCGACGTGCGGCCCTTGGCCGGCCGCGGCGGCTGGACGCTGGGGCTCGGAGCGGCCGCCGACGCCATCCGCTACGGCGACCTCGACGCCGCCGACGGCACGCGCCTCGCCGCCGGCGCCGACCTCGCCTGGGGCGGCGACCCGGCCGGCTATCTCGCCGGACCGCTCGGCTACGCTCGCGTGCCCTTCGGGAGGCGGCCGGTGTCGCTGCTGCTGCAAACGCGCTGGACGGACGACGAGCTCGCTGGCGAGGGCTACCGCACGGCGCTCGAGGCCGGCGCGTCGGTCACCGTGCGCGAGGGCGCGGCGGCGGCCACGGTGCTCTCCGGCGCCTGGGCCGACCACGACTTCGACGACGACGGCGCCGGGCCGCAGGAGCGGAGCGGCAGCGAGCTTTCCGCCGCCGCCGACCAGCTCTTCTACCTCGGCCGCCGCGACCGCGTGCTGTCGTTCGGTGCCACCTGGCGCGACCGCGACGCCGGCGGCGCCTTCGCCGGCTCGGCGGCCGGCGGCCGCGCCTCGCTGGCGCTCCCCTTCGGCCGCCGCTGGGCGCTGCAGCTCGCCGGCGCGCGCGAGGACTTCGACTTCGACGGCATCGAGTCGAACCCGTTCTTCTTCGGCGACCGGCCGCGCGAGGACAGCCTGAGCCGGCTGGGGGCGAGCCTGTCGTGGGCCGCCACCGAGCGCCTGCTGTTCCACGTCGCCGGCTCGTGGAGCGACCGCGACACCACCCTCGGCCCCGCCGCCGACGCGGTGCTCGACCTCGACTACGAGCGCACGACGGTGAGCGCCGGAGTCCGCTGGTACTTCCTCGGAGGTGGACGATGAAACCGACCCCGAAGCTCTTCCTCGCTGCCGCCGCCTTGCTGCTGCCGGCGGCGGCCGTCCCCGCGCAGCCGGTGACCGGCGACCGCGTCGGCGAGGTGGCGTGGGTGGTGCGCGACGTCACCGGCACGCCGCCGGGGGGCGCCGCGGCGCCGCTCGCCGCCAACGACCCGGTGCTGCTGGCGCACGAGATCGCCACCGGCGTGGGTTCCGGCGCCAGCCTCTCTTTCGAGCCGCGCGGCGCCCTGACCATCGAAGCCGACACGCGCCTCGTCGTCGACCGCGACCGCTACGACGAGGCGACGGGGCAGAGCGAGTCCATCGTCTCGGTGTTCCTGGGCAAGATGCGCCTGTTCCTCTCCCCCGGCGCTTTCCGCGGCGTTTTCTCGGTCGACACGCCGACGGCGACGATCGGCGTCAAGGGCACGGCGCTGGTGGTCGGCGTCCTCGCCGACGGCACCACCCAGGTGTGGCTGCTCGAGGGCGAGGCGGGCGACGTCACGGTGACCGCCAAGGCCGGCGGCAGCCTGCTCCTCGAGCAGGGCTTCACCACCACCGTCGCGCCGGGCCGCGCGCCGACGCCGCCGCTGCCCTTCGACGAGGAGAGCGGCGTCACCGCCGCCGTCGCCCTGCCGCCGCCGCTGCCGCCGCTGCCCGGCCTCCCGGCCGACCCGCCGGTGCGCCCGAGGCCGGAGGACCAGCCCCCCGACCGCGGCGACCGCGGCCCGAACGACCCGCCGCTCGACCCGAGCGGCGCGCCGCAGGACCCACCGTGAGCGGATGGGGAAGGGCCTGATGGGTGACCGCGCCGACCCCGGCAGCGAGAGGGGAGGCTCGGCAGCGGTGGAGCCCGGCCGAGCGGCGCCGCCGGCCCGCGCCCTGCCGGCGGCGCCGGACCGGTTGCGGGCGCGGCGCACCGCGCTCGCCCTCGGGCTCGCCTCGGCGCTGCTCGTCCTCGTGCCGTGGTGGGCGGAGTGGCTGCGGCCGCTGGAGCTGGCGGCGATGGCGTTCGCCATGAACGAGCGCGGGCCGCGGCCGCCGCAGCCGGACGTGGCGGTGGTGGCGATCGACGCCGCCTCCGTCGACCGCCTCGGCCGCTGGCCGTGGCCGCGGGACGTGGTCGCCGCGGTGCTCGACGCGGTGGCGGCCGCCGGCGCCCGCACGGTGGCGCTCGACGTCGTCTTCTCCGAGCCCACCCGGTCGCCGCCCGGCACCGACCTCGGCTGGCAGGACGAGGCGCTGGCGGAGTCGATGCGCCGCTCCGGCAACGTCGTCGCCGGCTTCTTCCTGCGCACCCAGCAGACGCCCGCACTGCCGGCCGCCGCCGGCGACGCCGAGGTCCCCGCGACGTACGCCGCGCCGCCGGCGCGCCTGCCCGACCCGGTGTCCGGTTGGCTGTCGGTCACCGGCGGCCCCTACCTGCTGAAGACCGCCGTCGAGGCGGAGCCCAACCTCGAGATCTTCGACGCGGCCGCCGCCGGCCAGGGCTTCTTCAGCCACGAGCGCGACGAGGGCGTGCAGCAGCACTACGACCTGGTGACCCGCCTGCAGCGCGGCGACGGTGCCGGGGCCGCCGCCGCCGCCCCCGCCCTCGCCTACCCGGCGCTGGCGCTGGCCGCCGTCGCCGCCTTCCGCGGCGAGCGGGCCGCCGTCGGCCGCGACCAGGGAGAGGTGCCGGTGGTCGCGCTAGGCGGCCGCCCGGTCGGCGCCGACGAGACGCTGCGCCTGTGGATCGACTACGCCGGCCCCGCCGGCACCTACCCCACGGTGCCGGCGTGGGAACTGCTGGCGCGCCCGGCCGCCGAGCTGGCGCCGCGCCTCGCCGGCAAGCTGGTGTTCGTCGGCGCCACCGAGACCGGCATCGGCGACCTCGCCTCGACGCCGTTCGGCGAGATGCCGGGCGTCGAGGTGCACGCCAATGCCGCCGGCAACCTGCTCTCCGGCCACTACATCCGCTACGGGGGGGCGCAGGGGACGGTGTCGCTCGCCGCCCTGCTCGCCCTGAGCCTGCTGGTCGCCTGGCTGGTGCACGCCGTCGAGCGCCACCTGGTGGGGTCGCTGCTGGCCATCGCCGCCGTGTTGCTGTGGCCGGCGGCCTGCTACGCCGCCTTCGCCACCGCCCGCTGGCACCTCGACGTGGTGCCGCCGGTCCTCGCCGGCACCGTGGCGCGGGTGTCGACGCTGCGCTACCAGGTGGGCACCGTGGAGGCGCGGGCGCGGCGCGTCAAGGGCCTGTTCCGGCGCTACGTGTCGCCGGAGGTGGTCGACGAGCTGCTGCGCCGCGAGCGCGTCGAGCTGGGCGGCGAGAAGCGCGACATGACGGTGCTCTTCTCCGACATCCGCGGCTTCACCGACATGTCCGAGAACCTCGACTCGACCGAGGTGGTGGCGCTGCTCAACGAGTTCTTCACGCCGATGACGCGGCTGGTGCTCGCCCACGGCGGCACCCTCGACAAGTACATGGGCGACGCCATGATGGCCTTTTTCGGCGCGCCGCTCGAGCAGCCGGACCATGCGACCCGCGCCGCGGCGGCGACGCTCGCCATGCGCGCCGAGCTGGTGGTCCTCAACCGGCGCTGGCGCGAGCAGGGGCGGCTCGCCGCCGGCAAGGCGATCGGCATCGGCATCGGCTTGAACAGCGGCGAGATGACGGTCGGCAACATGGGCTCCGACGACGTCTTCGACTACACGGTGATCGGCGACGCGGTGAACCTCGGCTCGCGCATCGAGGGCCTCAACAAGGTCTACGGCACCGAGGTGCTGGTCTCCGGCGACACCGCCGCCCGGGTGGACGACGCCTTCGTGCTGCGCGAGCTCGACCGCGTGCGCGTCAAGGGCAAGACCGAGGCGGTGGTGCTCTGCGAGCTGATGGCGCCGCGTCCCGACGAGGAGGCCGAGGCGCTCGCCGCGCGCTTCGCCGCCGCCCTGGCGCGCTACCGCGGCCGCGACTTCGCTGGCGCCGAGGCGGAGCTCGAAGCCCTCGCCGCGGCGGGCGACGGCCCCTCCCGCCTCTACGTCGAGCGCTGCCGCCGCTACCGCGCCGAGCCGCCGCCGGAGGGCTGGGACGCGGTGGAGACGTTCACCAGCAAGTAGGCCGCGCGGGCGGCGGCCGGTTGTGGTAAAATAGCTCTAACGAAAAGACTTATAGCCATGTTCCACACCACCTGCGGCCGCGAGGCACGGGGGGCACGGTGGACGGCGGCGGCCCTCGGGGTCGTACTTTTTTCTGCTCTGGCCGCGCAGGCCGTCGCCCAACCCGGGCCCCTGGAGAGGCTCCTCTGCGAGGAGGACCTGGCGCCTCCGGAGCTGCGCCCGGACGACCTCTTCGGCTGCGCCCTCGACGCCGTCGGCGACGTGCTGGTGGTGGGGTCGGTGAACGACGACGGCCGCGGCCGCGACGCCGGCGCCGTCTACGTCTTCGAAGACTCCGGCCAGGGCTTCCGCCGCACCGCCTACCTCACCGCCGCCGCCGTCGCCCCCGGCGACCGGCTGGGCTACGCGGTGGCGACCGACGGCGGGCAGCTCGTCGCCGGTGCTCCGTTCCACGACGAGGGTGCGGAGCGCGACGCCGGCGCCGCCTGGGTGTTCCTCAGCACCGGCGGCGGTTGGAGCGAGGAGGCGCGGCTCCTCCCCGGCGGCTTGGCGGGCGGCCTCGGCCGCGTCGACCTCTTCGGCTACGCGGTGGCGATCGACGGCGGCGTGGCGGCGGTCGCGGCGCCGGGCGACGACGACCGCGCCGACGCCGCCGGCGCCGTGTGGGTCTTCGAGCGCGGCGGCGACGGCGCCTGGCGGCCGGCGGCGAAGCTGGTCGACGCCGCCGGCGCGGTGGGCGACGGCTTCGGCTCCAGCCTCGCGCTCGACGGCGGTACGCTGCTGGTGGGAGCGCCGTACCGCGCCGCCGCGGCGGGCGCCGGGGCCGTCTTTCGCCGCGGCGGCGACGGCGCCTGGGCGCAGGGTGCGACGCTCCTCGGCGACGGCGGCGCCTCGTCGCTCTTCGGCCACGCGGTCTCCCTCGACGGCGCCTGGGCGGCGGTGGGGGCGCGCGGCGACGACCGCGGCGGCCGCAACGCCGGCGCCGTG
>CAZLBJ010000496.1:0-6717 GCA_964557755.1 uncultured Thermoanaerobaculia bacterium | reverse complement strand
GGTACTACGACCTCGCGCCGCGCATCAACAAGGCGGCCTGGAAGTTCCTGTCGGCGCACGCCCTCGACGAGGAGCCGGAGTTCGAGAGGCACCGCTTCCAGTGATTCCGCACGCCGGCTCCCCGCCGCCGTCGCCTACTCCATCTCGGCCCAGCACTGCTCCTCGTTGCAGCGCAACACGACGACCGAGGTCTCGCACAGGTTGATCGCCTGGAAGGCGATGCCGTCGCCGGCTTCGTCGTTGGCCAGCATGTCCCACAGGCAGGCGCGGCGGCCGGAGAAGGAGACGTCGAGGCGCTCGCCGTCGAGCAGGACGTTCTCGCCGAGGACGTCCTCCTCCCAGTCGTCGCTACGGCTCTCGGAGATGTAGAGCTCGAAGACGTCGACCCCGGTCCGGTTGACCAGGGTGAAGTCCTGGGTGCCGGCGGCGGCGGACGGCGCGGCGGCCAGCGCGGCGAGCAGGACGGCGGTGGACAGACAGAGGCGCAGTTTCATTCGGGATCCCTCCAGCAAAGGTGAAACGTTCATTGTCCCGGCAGGCGCCGGACGAAGGGCGCATTGTACTCGTCCGCCATCCAGGGCGCCAGCCCGGCGGGAACATCCATGATCGGCGAAATTACGGCGGCGGCTTCAAGTTGACATTTCGATCCACCTTTCTGATAATTGGCGCGACCTTTTACTTTCTCTGCCGACCGAGCGCGGCGGAGAATCTGATTCGCAACCGTAGTAGTCTGGAGCAGGAACGCCAAGGAGGCGACACGCATGGCCGATCAGGGCGCAGGAGGGGAGCAGGAGCTTCTCACTCTCACCGAGGTTTCCAACCGCACCGGCATCTCGATGCCGACCCTGCAGCGTTACAAGAAGGAGTTCCAGAACCGCATCCCGTCGGTGGGCAAGGGGCGCAAGCAGCGCTACCCGGCGGATTCGCTGGACGTCTTCGAACAGATCAAGCAGGAGAACATCAAGAAGCGCGGCCGGCCGCGCAAGAGCGGCGGCGCCGGCGCCGGCGGTGGCGGCGGCCGCAAGCCGGCGGCGGCGAAGAAGAAGGCCGCCGAGCCGGCGCGCTCGGACCTGCTGACGCTGACCGAGATCAGCGAGCGCACCGGCATCTCCTACCCGACCCTGGTGCGCTACGTGAAGCTGCACGGCGACGACATCCCCTTCGAGGGCGAGGGGCGCCGGCGCCGCTACCACCCGCAGGCGGTGGAGGTGTTCCAGAAGCTGCGCAGCCAGTCCGGCCGCGGCCGGCGCAAGAAGGGCAAGGCCCCGGCGGCGGCGGCCTCCGGCGCCGCGGCGTCCACCGGCGGCGGCAGGGCGGCGGCTGCGGCCTCCGACCCGTCGCTGGCGCGCCGCGTGCGCTCGCTCGAGAAGTCGCAGGAGAAGCTCGAGGGGCAGATCCGCGACCTGCTGCGCGAGCTCAAGAAGCCGATGACGGTGACCCTGCAGCGCAAGTAGCAACCAAGTAGCAACGCAGCGCCGCCAGGCGCTGCGAGCGAGCGGTACCGACGCCCCGCCGCCCGGCGGGGCGTCGTGCTTTGCGGCTACCGGAACAGCTTGAGGAACACCACGTAGGCCACCACCCCGTCGTCCGGCCCGGCCACCGGCGTGCCGACGTCGAGGTTGATCAGCGTCTGCCACGGCCCGACGAAGGTGCCGGCGAGGCCGACGCCGGCGAGGAATTCGTCCGACAGGCCGCTCTCTTCGTCGGTCGCCCACGCGGTGTCGAGCTGGGCGTCGAGGCGCAGCAGCTTGCCGATCTCGAAGCCGTAGGAGGCGCGCGCGAGGTAGGCGCTCTCCGCCTTCACCCGGCCCGAGCGGTAGCCGTGGACGCGGGTGTCGCCGAAGAAGCCGAACTCGTACTTGCTGAAGCGGTCGAGGTCCTCGCCGTCGACGTACACCAGCTCGGCGCCGATCTTCTGGAAGCGCGGCAGGTACCAGCTCTTGGCCAGGCTGGCGCCCCAGGTGAGGTAGTCCTCGTGCTCGGGGTCGAAGCCGGGGTTGCCGGCGAAGCCCCACGGCTCCCACTCCGAGCGCCTGGTGATCGCCGCGTCGAGCCCCAGCGAGTAGCCGAAGCGGGTGACGCGGCCGCCCACAGAGAGCTCGTGCTCGAGGTGGTCGGCGGGGACCACGAAGTCGTCGGCGGTCTCGTCGGTGCCGCCGAAGTGGCGCTGGCGCAGCCGGTACTGCGCCGACAGCTTGGTGAAGCTGCCGAGCGGGCGGCCGATCTTGACGGCGGCGGTCAGCGGCCGCGACTCGACCTCCTCGGCCTCGACCTCCTCGCCGTCGCGGTAGACGCTGTCGGCCAGCGGCAGGGCGATGCCGAAGAGGTCGACGCCGGCGTCGAAGCGCGAGCCGAAGAGACGCGGCTCGGCGACGTTGACGGCGAGGAGAGCGCCGGCGAAGAAGACGTTGAGCTGGCCGCCGCGGTCCTGGAAGTCGAGGTCGAGGTAGTTGACGCCGCCGAGCGGCAGCGGGTAGTCGAGCGAGTCGTCCCAGAACAGGCCGCCGACGACGAACCACTTGTCGGTGTCGAAGCCCTCCTTGACGACGCGGCCCTCGCCGTCCTCGTCGGGCACCAGGTAGCGCAGGCCCTGCTCGGTGTCGCGCACCATGGTGACGTCGGAGGCCATCACCGCGGCGCGGCGCTCGGCGAAGCCGGCGCCGTTGATCGCCAGGCCGGAGTAGACCGTCTCGCGCTCGACCAGGGTGGTGCCGTTCAAGACCGAGAGGAGCTGCTGGGCGACCAGGCGCAGCGGCAGCACCCAGGCCCCGGCGTCGTTCCATGCGGCGGGGGCGCCGGCGGCGTCGACCGGCCGGTAGTGGAGGGTCTCCTCGTTCGAGATCACCTCGCCTTGGAGGCCGAGCTGGACGGCGCGGGTGCGCACGCGGGCGAAGACCTGGCGGTCGACCCACACGGTGCCGCGGTAGAGGCTGGGGCCGGCCGCCGCGGCCGCCGCCTCGCCGCCGCCGGCCACCGGCACCGCGGGCTCGAACTCCACCACCCAGGTGTCGCGGCCGTCGAGCGTCTCGGTGCCGCGCAGGCGGTAGCGGTAGGTCTTGTCGAAGGTGATCTGGCCGGGCACCGCCGCCGCCTTCTCGGGCTGCACCAGCGGGATCTCCGGGATCGAGCGGCCGCGCCAGCGCACGCCGTTGACGTACAGCGTCTGCCACGCCCAGTCGACGCCCGCCTCCGGGTCGTAGAAGAACGGTCCCTCGAAGGTGGCCTCGAAGCCGCCCACCGAGCCGGCGCCGACGCCGAAGCGCAGGTGCGTGGTGTTGACCGCCGACCAGTGGTCGAGGCGGCGTTCCTGGGCGTCCTCGAAGGCCTGCAGGCGCCGCAGGATCTCCTCGACCGGCATCTGCCGCTCGGAGGCGACCGTGACCTCCTCGGCCAGGCCGCCGCCCTCGCCGAGCTCCTCGACGCCGACCCGCTCGAGGCGCAGCAGCACGGCGTCGCCGGGGTCGGCGATCCGCACCTCGAGGCCGTCGGCGGTGCGCCGCGTGCCGGCCAGCGGGATGGCGTCGCCGGTGGCGACCAGCACGCGCCGCGGGTTGCGGAGCTGCGGGTCGGGGAAGGTGACGACCAGCTCGCCGGTCGGCGCGTCGGCCGGCTCGTCGGCCGGCGCTTCCGGCGCCAGGGCGATGACGCGCAGCCCGAGGTCGCTGCCGCGCACGAACGACCATGCGCCGCCGCCCTGCGGCGACGAGTAGGGGTCGAAGGCGAGGTCGCCTGCGTGCTCGCGGGCGAGCAGCACCAGCGGCGCCAGCGCCTCGGCGTCCGGCGGCGCGGCGGCGGCGAACAGGGTCACCTCGGCGCCGGCCACCGCGTGCGCGGCGGCGGTGCCCAGGGCGCGGGCGGGTGCGGCAGGGAAGGGGGCCTCGACGACGGTCAGGCGGCCCGGGTCGAGGCCGGCGAGGACGTCCGCCATGGCGCGCAGCCGCTCCGGCGGCGCCGGGGCGAAGGCGACGGCGTCGAGGTAGCCCGCCACCTCCTCGGCGTAGAGGGCCTCGAGCGCGCCCGGCTCGTCGGGCAGCGGGCGGCTGGCCACCCGCGCGCCCGGCGCCGCGCCGCTCACCGCCACCGCGGCGCGCTTGGCGAGGTAGGCGTACTCGGCCGCCTCGGCCGCGGCGCCGCCGGCGCCGGGCTCGGCCGGCCGCCAGCCGAGCTGGTAGAAGGCGCCGCCGGCGCGGCGGGCGACGGCGGAGGCGGCGGCGATCTCGGCGTCGAGCGCCGGCAGGTGGTCGAGCAGCGGCGGCGGGGCGGTGAAGCGCAGCGTGATCCACGGCAGGGCGCCGGCGGCGCGCACCGCCTCGGCGGCGCGGGCGGCGGCGCCGGCGGCCGCGCCGGCGGCCTGCGGATCACCGGCCAGCGGGCCGAGCTCGACGCTCCAGGCGACGAGGAACGGGGTCTCCGCGTCGAGCGTCACGCCGCGCGCCGCGGCGGCGGAGGCGACGGCGGCGGCCGTCGCCTCCGCCTCGGCCGCGCCGTCGACGCGGACGCCGGCGCACGGGGCGCACGGCAGTCCCTGGGCCGCGGCCGGCGTGGCAGCGGCGAGCAGCGGCAGGAGGAGCAGCAGCGACAGCGGCAGGGCGCGGCGGACCGCGGACGGCGAAGGACGGCAGGACGGCATGGGATTCCTCCGGACGGGACGACGCGGAACGGACGGCACGGGGTGTCTACGGTTCGCTGGGGTGGTCCGTCCGCGGGGTGGTTTCGACGGCAGGCGGCCTCGGGCCGCTCGTGCGCCGAAGCATAGCCCGAAGCGCACCGCCGCCCGCCGTCCGTGAGAAGATGCGGGCATCCGCTCGCGACACCGTCCGCCGCTCGCGGCGGCGCCGGCAGGAGGAACGATGGAGTTCTCGGGTCGACTCGCCACCATCCAGTTCGGCGACGTGCTGCAGCTCGCCCACCAGGAGCGCTGGAGCGGGGCGCTGGTGGTGCGCCGCTCGAGCCGCGAGAAGCGCATCTTCCTCCACCACGGCCGCGTCGCCGGCTGCCTGTCCGACGACCCGGCGGAGTTCTACGGCCGCCACCTGCTGCTGCAGGGAGCGCTCTCCGAGCAGGACCTGTCGCACGCCCTCTCGTGGTGCAGCCAGCACGGCCGCCGGCTCGGCGAGGCGCTGCTCGAGCTCGGCCTGCTCGGCGAGGACGAGGTGCGCGCCACCCTGGCGTCGCGCATCGCCGACGCCGTCTGCGACCTCTTCCTGTGGCAGCGCGGCGTCTTCTACCTCGAGAGCGACCTGCCGCCGGACGAGGCGATCCCGCCGCGGCCGCTCGACGTCTTCGGGCTGGTGATGGAGGGCACCCGCTGGCTCGACGAGCACCGCCGCATCCGCGCTCTGCTGGTCAGCGACCGCGTGGTGCTGCGCCGCGGCCCGCGCTGGCCGCTCGACGGCGAGGCGCCGACGCTGCAGCGCCTGCTGGCGCGCGAGGTCGACGGCCGGCGCGACCTGGCGGCGCTCCACCACCGCCTCGGCGGCTCGCGCTTCCGCTTCCTCGAGGCGGCCTACGCGCTGTGCCTCGCCGAGGTGCTCGACATCGAGAGCGTCGGCGGCGAGGAGGTCACCGAGACCAGCGAGCTGTCGCTGCTCGACGTGCTGATGGAGCAGGCGGCGACGGAGGAGAGGACGCTGCTCTCCGAGCGCCACTTCTCGATGCCGGTGGACCTCCTGGTGCGCCTGGTGCCGGCGTGGACCGCGCCGCGGCGCGACGACGAGCGCGGGCCGGCGGGCGCCGACGCCCGCTTCCTGGCGGCGATCGACGGCCGCACGCCGATCCGCGACCTGCTGTCGACCTCGGCCGAGGCGCGGGGGCGGCAGCTCGAGCTGCTGCTCGTCGAGCTGCGCCGCGGCCGCCTCGCCCTGCTGCCGGCGCCGGTGGCCGACGTGCGGTTGCAGGGCTGAGCTACGGCTCCGCGGGCGCCACGGCGAGGATGCGCTCGATCTTCGCCGGGTCGTCGGGCAGGAGGCCGGAGGCGGGGAGGCGCGGCACCAGCCGCACCCAGCGCGGGTCGGCGGCGAAGACGCGCCGGAAGACCTCCAGCGCCTCCTCCTCGCGGCCTTCGACGAACAGCGTCACCGCCTGCCAGAAGGGCAGCTCGGCGACGTCGGGCGCCAGCTCGGCGGCGCGCGAGTAGTGGACGAGGGCGGCGGCGAAGTCCTCCTCGGCCACCGCCTCGTCGCCGGCGTTCATCTCCTCGTAGGCGCGGTGGCGCACCAGCAGGCGGCGCAGCTCGGCGAGCGGCTCCGGCGCGTCGTCGACCCGCAGGTCGACCAGGCGGTCGCGCCACGGCGTGCCGGTGGTGCGCGCGCGCACCACGAGCAGCGCGGCGCTCTGCTTGCCGCGGATGTCGCCGCCCTCGGCCTCTCCGGCCTCCAGGGCGGCGAGGAGAGCGCCGGGGAAGTCGACCGCCGGGTCGGCGAGGGCGGCCTCGTAGGCGCGTGCCATCGCCGGCCACACGGTGGGCTTGTCCATCAGGTTGGCCTGCACCGAGTAGCCGTCGCCGGTCTGGTGGCCGGCGGCGTCGATGCAGCGCTCGCCGGTGAAGGCGGCCGCCCGGCCCTGGGCGTCGACCATGGCGACCTGGCGCACGGCGCTCTGCGGGTCGGCGGCGGTGAGCTGCTCGCGGGCCTCCGCCGGCGACCAGCCGCCGGCCATCAGCGCCAGCCCCTTGGGGCCGTAGGAGACCTCGACGAAGCTCTGCGTCGCCACCGCCCC
>CAZLBJ010000495.1:0-10222 GCA_964557755.1 uncultured Thermoanaerobaculia bacterium | reverse complement strand
CGGCTCACGAGGCCGCCTCCGCGGCGCTCGCGGCGGCCGCCGGCGCGTCGAGGCGGCGGTAGAGCCAGGCCCGCGCCAGCCGTGCGTCGAGGCGCACGGTCGGCTCGGAGACGCCCAGGGCGTTCGCCGTCTCGGTCTCGGTGAGGCCCGCGAAGTAGCGCATCTCGACCACCCGCGCCTTGCGCTCGTCGTGGCGGGCCAGCGCTTCGAGGGCGTCGTCGAGGTCGAGCAGGTCGACGGGCCGCGGCGGCGGCGAGGCCACGGCCCCGTCCGCCAGGGTCACCGTGAGCGCGCCGCCGCCGCGCCGCGCCGCCCGCTGGCGCCGCGCGTGGTCGACCAGCACGCGGCGCATGGTGCGCGCCGCCACGGCGTAGAAGTGGACGCGGTCGCGCCACGCGGGGCGGGCGCCGGCGGCGAGCCGCAGGTAGGCTTCGTGCACCAGGGCGGTGGGCTGCAGCGTGTGGTCGCCGCGCTCGCCGTGCATGGCGCGCGCGGCCAGGCGGTGCAGCTCGCCGTAGACCACCTGCATCAGCTCCGCCTCGGCGCCCGCGTCCCCGCGGCGCCAGCGGGCGAGCAGGGCGGTCAGCTCGGCCGGCGTCTGGTCGTGCATCGGCGTCGGGTCCTCACCTCCTAGGTGCCCGGCGGGCCGCCATGGGGACAGCCCGGCGGGACGCCCGGGAGGTGAGGCCGGCGCGCTGACGGCGCTACGGGCAGCTGAAGGTGACCGTGTCCTGCACCGGCGCCGCCGCCTGGCCCAGCGGGTTGCTGAACTGCTTGACCAGGCCGGTGGAGGTGTCGGTGACCGTCACCGTGAAGTCGACGTTGGTCGTCGCCGCGTAGAACACCCAGTAGCGGTCGAAGTCGCTGCAGGCGTCGAGCATCTTGATCAGCAGCTCGTAGTTGGTGGACGAGAAGAACCACACCAGCCCCGAGCGGTTCGACAACGGCTGTACGGTGCCGACGCCGTGCTTGCCCTGCGGCGTGCGGAAGTCGACCACGACGCGGAAGCGGCCGCCGAGCAGGCACAGGGTCGAGGCGTCGCCGACGCAGGCGGCACGGCTGCCGTCGTCGTCGAGGATGACCAACGTCGAGGCGCCGCGCAGCGGGTCCAGCGTGGCGCCGCCGGTGGGGCTCGACAGGCTGAGCAGCACGCTCTCGTTGCCCTCGCCGAGAGCGTCGTCGAACAGCGGCACGGTGAAGGTCTTCACCGAGCCGTCGCCGGGGCCCCAAGTGAGGACGCCGGAGGCGGCGCTGAAGTCCATGCCCTCGGTGGCGCTGCCGCTCGCCGTGGAATACGCGACGCTGACCGTGCCGCCCTCCCCCTGCGAACGCTCCACTCGCACCACCGCCTGGCCCGAGCCCTCGAAGGCCTCGAAGCTGCTCTCGTCGAACTTCAGGACCCCGGGGCTACCCGAGTCGTCGCCGGTGCCCGCCCCGAGATCGTCGTCGACGATGGTCAGCAGCGCCGTGGCGCGCTCGCCGAGACCGGCGCCGGAGGACGGGTTCGACAGCTCGAGGTGGACCGTCTCCGCGGCCTCCTCGACGCCGTCGGGGACCACCGGCACGACGAAGGTCTTGGTGGAGCCGTCGCCGGGGCCCCACTGCAGGGTCCCCGAGACCGCGGTGAAGTCGCCGCCGGCGGTGGCCGTCCCCGCTCTGGCCGCGTAGTCGACGCTGGCGGCGCCGCTCTCGCCCTGCGAGCGCTCGACGCTGATCACCGCCTTCGCCGAGCCCTCCACGGCCCAGAAGTCGCGCTGGCCGAACTTGAAGTGGCCGACCGAGCCGTCGCCGTCGTCGTCGCCGCCACCACCGCCACCGCCGCCGCCACCACCGCCTCCGCCGCCGCCACCGCCACCGCCGCCGCCGCCACCGCCGCCACCACCACCACCGCCACCGCCACCCCCGCCGCCACCGCCGCCACCGCCACCGCCACCCCCGCCGCCGCCGCCACCACCCCCGCCACCGTCGCTGGCGAGGATGATCAGCACCGAGGTGCCGTCCTCGGCGTCGATGCTCGCACCGCCGGTCGGCTGGCTCAGGCTCAGCATCACCGTCTCGGCGCCCTCGCTCACCGCGTCATCGAGGATGGGCACCATGAAGGTGCGGTCGGACCCGTCGCCGGCGCCCCAGCTCAGGGTGCCCGAGGCGGCGGTGTAGTCGCTGCCGGCGGTGGCGCTGCCGTTCGCGGTGGCGTAGTGCACCGACACCGCGCCGTCCTCCCCCTGCGACCGCTCGACGGTGATGACCGCCACCCCCTGCCCCTCGGACACTTCGAAGCTGCTCTCGTCGAACTTCAGCACGCCGGGACCCGCCGCGGCGGCCGGCAGCGCCCACGCCGCCAGCACCAGCATCGCCAATCCGAGACTCCATGCACGCCAAGTCGCTTTCATCGGGACGTCTCCTCGCGTCGTGAACACCGGGTATCCGTAGGGAGCCTCGGCCACGCTCGGTGTCTCGTCAATGGTCGTTCGAACAGGTAATACCTACCCCTTGGGGTGGGTATAACTCCCACCCATCAGGGTAGGAAGCGGCAGGCGGGGCCCTGGAGGAGAGGCAATCATGATGTAATCCGCGCCGTGCCGGACCCCGCGACCCCGCCGGCGAGCCCGCGCTCCTCTCCCCGCGTCCTGCCGCTCCACGGCCCGCCCGACGCCGACCACGGTCCGTGCTGGTGGGGGCTCTCCGAGCTGCGCCACCTGCGGCGCTCGGCCGGCGTGCGGCAGGTGGCGGCGCTGGGGCTGCTCGCCGTGGCGGCGTCGGTCGCCGCCGCCGCCGCCAACGTCGTCTTCGGCTGGAACGCCCTCGAGCTGCGCGTCTTCGGCCTGCCGGTCGACGTCACCCTCTACCCGCCGTTCCTGCTGTCGGTGCTGATGGTGCTGTGGCTGGGTCCCACCTGGGGTGCCGTCGCCATCTACCTCGCCAACCTGACCAGCGCCCTGGTCAGCGGCATGGAGCCGGCGATGAGCGCCGTCTTCGCGGTGGCGGGGGTCGTCGAGACGCTGATGCTGTGGGGGTCGCTGGTGCTGCTGCGCGTGCAGCCGGACCTGCGGCGGTGGCGCGACGCGGCGTGGTTCGTGGCCGCCAGCCTGGTGGCGGCGGTGACCGGCTCGCTGGCCGCCATCCTGTGGAACACCAGCCACGGGCTCGACCCCGCCGCCGGCCAGCGGGTGTGGCGCGGCTGGGTGGTGGGCGACCTCGCCCAGATGCTGCTGCTGGTGCCGATCCTCGTCCTCGCCGGCCACCGCGCCCGCGGCTGGGTCGACCGCCGGCTCGTCTCCTCGCCGCGGCGCGAGTTCAGCTACACGCACGGCGTCGGGCTGGTGGTCGCCGCCTTCGCCGTCCTCGGCCTGGTGGTCTTCCTCGGCGTCCACCAGTCGATCCTCCACGTCGAGACGGTGCTGGAGGTCACCGGCCGCGGTGAGCTGCTGCTGCCGCGGCTGCGCGAGATCGTCCTCGTCCTCGGCCTGCTGTCGACGGCGCTGATCGTCGCCACCGGCATGTTCGCCACGGCGCTGGCGCACCTGGGCGAGCGGCAGCGGCGCGAGGCGCAGCTCGACTCGCTGACCGGCTGCTTCAACCGCCGCGCCTTCCCCGCCCTGCTCGCCCGCGAGGCCGAGCGCAGCCGCCGCCTCGGCCTCGGCCTCGGGCAGCTCTTCCTCGACCTCGACCGCTTCAAGGGCGTCAACGACCGCTTCGGCCACGCCGCCGGCGACGCCGTGCTGGTCGACGTGGCGCGGCGCGTCGAGGAGGCGGTGCGGCAGACCGACGTCGTCTTCCGCTGGGGCGGCGAGGAGTTCCTGGTGCTGCTGCCGCACACGGGCGCCGACGAGGTGGCGGTGGTCGGCGAGCGGGTGCGCGCCGCCGTCCGCGGCACGGAGCTGCCCGGCGACGGCGGCGGCCCCGGCCTGTCGGCCAGCGTCGGCAGCGCCTGGACCGACCGCTTCCCGGTCGACCGCGACGCCCTGGTGGCGGCCGCCGACGCCGCCTGCTACCGCGCCAAGGCGGCCGGCGGCGACCGCGTGGAGGCCGCCGAGGCGCCCGGCTGATCCACCGCCGGCTGATCCGCCGCCGCCTGCGCGGCGCGCACGCGGTCGAGGTCCCACACCAGCAGCAGCGCGTCGGCGTGGTCGGGCGGACCCCACCGCCGCTCGAGCCAGCCGCCGAGGCGGCGCGCCAGGCGGCGGGAGATCGGGCGCAGCGCCGGCGGCACCGCCAAGCCGACGGTGTCGTCGAGCTGGACGCGGTCGAGCTCCCAGGCGCTCTTGCGGTGCACCACCAGCCAGCGCGCCGGCGAGGCGAGGATCGCCTCCGGCCGCGGCTCGACGTGGTTCTCCAGCGCCAGGCCGCCGCCGGTGAACAGCTTCGGCTCCTGCGGCGACAGCAGGACGCGCTGGCGATGGAGGTCCTGGTAGGCGCGGATCTGGGTGTCCCACAGCCAGGTGGGCAGCGCCGTGTACTCGATTACCGGCTGGTCGTCCGGCGCCGCGGCCAGCCGCCGGTAGAACTCCGACACCGTGCGCTCGCCGACCAACGGCCGCGGCGGCTTGATGTACATCAGGGAGTCGTTGTCGTGGAGGAAGGAGCTGTAGAGCATCCGCGGCGCGACGAACGGTCCGCCGGCGACGAGCAGCGCCACCGCCGCGGCCAGCAGGCCGACGGCGACCGGCACGGCGGCGCGCGGCGCCCGTGGCGCCACCCCCGCCGCCACCGCCTCGCCGAGCCGCGCCAGCCCCGCCGCCACCCAGGCGAGCACCAGCGGCAGGCCGATCAGGAGATAGCGGTTGAAGACGATCGGACTGGCCAGCGCGAACGGCCGCATCACCAGCAGCGCGGCGAGGTTGGCGGCCACCAGCAGCAGGGTGTAGGAGGCGAAGGCCGGCCGCCGCCGCGACAGGGTGGCGAGCCCGCCGGCGGCGAGGAGCCAGAACAGCACCGCCGCCCACGGCTCGGCGGCGCCGGCCTGCAGCGCCGCCACCTGCAGGAAGGTGCCGGCGGGCGGCAGGCGGTGGCCTCCCCGCTCGTCGAGCAGGAGGACGAACGACTCCCAGGCCGGCAGCAGGATCGCCGCCAGCCCCGCCGCCAGCCCGAGGCCGAGGAGCGCCAGCGCCGCCAGGGTGCGCAGCCGCCGCGGCCGCCCCAGGGCGGCGAGGCCTCCCCAGACTAGCGGCGCGGCGACGAAGGGCGCCGCGCCGAGGTGGAACCACACCGCGGCGCTGCCGGCCACCACGTAGGCCGCCGCCGGCCCGGGCCGCCGGCTGCGCCACCAGCGCTCGAACGCCATGACGGCGACGAAGGCGAGCAGCACGATCGGCATGTAGGAGCGCGCGATGCGGCCGTAGAGCACCAGCCCCGGCGACACCGCCACCAGCCAGGCGGCGGCGACGGCGGCGCCGCGCCCCAGCCGCCGCTCCAGGGCCACCGGCACCACCACCAGCACCAGCATCGCGGCGACCAGCACCGGCAGCCGCAGGTGGAGCTCGGTGAGCTCGACGCCGGACTCCATCAGCAGCTCGTAGAGGCCGGTGAGCGGCATCGAGTGGTCCGACGGCAGGAAGGTGGTCAGCACCGTCTCGAGATCGTGGCGCTGCGCGGCGCGCGGCGCGTGCAGCTCGTCCCCGACGAGGATCTGCGTGCCGAGGCGGAACAGGCGCAGGAAGGCGCCCACCGCCACCGGCGGCAGCAGCCAGGCCCAGCGCCGCCAGCGGGCGGGCTCGGCGGGAGTGGCGGGGTCGGCGGACATCGGGTCGAAAACAAGCCTGCAGCGGTCGAGCACGGAAAAGGGATCGGTCGGGCGAGTATACGCAGTGGCCGCCGGCATCGTCGCCGCGGTTAGAATCCCCCGCGATGACCCGCATCGGGACCAGCCCGCCGCGGCCGGACGGCTGGGCGAAGGTGAGCGGCGCCAGCCGCTTTGGCGACGACCTGCCGGTCGACGGCCTGTGGCACGGCGCCACCGTCCGCAGCCCGCACCCGCGGGCGCGGGTGCGCGGCGTGCGCTTCGACGCGGCGCGGGCGCCGGAGGGCGCCGTGTGTCTCACCGCCGCCGACCTGCCGGGGCCGAACGGGATCCTGCTGATCGACGACTCGTGGCCGATCCTCGCCGCCGGCGAGGTCCGCCACGTCGGCGAGCCGGTGGCCCTGGTGGCGGCGCCCACGCCGCTCGCCGCGCAGCGCGCCGCCGCCGCCGTCGAGGTCGACTACGAGCCGCTGCCCGCCGTGCTGACGATGGACGAGGCGGCGGCGCACGAGCCGCTGTGCCGGCTCGTCGTCGGCGCCGGCGAGAACGAGGTGGCCGCCGCCCTCGCCGCCGCCGACCGCGTGATCGAAGGCACCTGGCGCACCGGCTACCAGGAGCACGTCTACGTCGAGTGCCAGGTGATGACCGCCTGGGAGGAGGGCGGCGACCTCGTCGTCCACGGCTCGATGCAGTGCCTCTACTACGTGCACAAGGCGCTGGTGCACGCCTTGGGGCTGCCCGGCGAGCGGGTGCGGGTGCTGGCCTCGACGGTGGGCGGCGGCTTCGGCGGCAAGGAGGACTACCCGAGCGTCATCGCCGTCCACGCGGCGCTGCTGGCGCGCGCCTCCGGCCGGCCGGTGCGCCTGGCCTACGACCGCCACGAGGACGTCGTCGGCACCACCAAGCGCCACCCGTCGGTGACGCGCACGCGCACCGGCGTGGCGGCCGACGGCACGCTGGCGGCGCTCGACGTCGACGTGACGCTCGACGGCGGCGCCTACCCCACCCTGTCTTCGGTGGTGCTGTCGCGCGCCCTGCTGCACGCCGCCGGGCCGTACCGCTGCCCGCTGGTGCGCGTCGCCGGCCGCGTGCTGCGCACGAACACGGCCACCAACGGCGCCTTCCGCGGCTTCGGCGTGCCGCAGACCGCATTCGCCGCCGAGCGCCAGATGGACCTGGTGGCGCGCAGCCTCGGCCTCGACCCGCTCACCCTGCGGCGCAAGAACGTCCTGCGCCCCGGCGACGCGTTGCCTACCGGGCAGATTCTCGACGCCTCGACGGCAGCGTCCGAGTGCCTCGAGAGGGCGGCGGAGCGCACCGGCTTCGCGGCGCGCTGGCGGCAGCTCGAGGACGAGCGGCGCGCCGGCGGCGGGGACGGCGGCAGCCGGCCGCGGCGCGGCCTCGGCCTGTCGCTCTACTTCCACGGCGCCGGCTTCACCGGCAGCGGCGAGCGGCGCATGGCATCGCCGGTGACCGCGCGCCTGCTCCCCGACGGCCGCGTCGAGGTGCTCACCGCGATGACCGACATGGGCCAGGGCAGCGCCGCCGTCTTCCCGCAGATCGCCGCCGAGGCCGCCGGCCTGCCGGACGAGGACCTCGCCTTCGCGCCGCCCGACACCTCGCGGGTGCCCGACTCCGGGCCGACGGTGGCGTCGCGCACGACGATGATCGTCGGCGGCACCATCGCCCGCGTGGTGGCGGAGATCCGCCGCCAGGTCGAGGACTGGTGGCGCGAGCAGGGCGGACGGGACGACTCTGCCGGCGAGGCGCTGCGCACCGCCTACCGCCGCCGCGCCGCCGCCGGCCCGCCGCTGGAGGTGACGTTGCAGCACCGGCCGCCGGACGACCAGCAGTTCGACGACGCCAGCTACACCGGCGCCGCCTACCCCACCTACGCCTGGGGCTGCGACGTGGTCGAGGTCGAGGTCGACCCCGACACGCTGGCGGTCACCCCGGTCGAGGTCACCGCCGTCTGCGAGGTGGGCCGCGCCATCCACCCCCGCCTGTGCGCCGGCCAGATCGAGGGCGGCACGCTGCAGGCGCTCGGCTGGGCGCTGATGGAGGAGATCAAGGTGGAGGGCGGCCGCTACCTCAACGACCGCCTGGCGACCTACATCATCCCGACCATCCGCGACACGCCGCCGATCCGCGTCGAGCTGCTGGAGAAGCCGTGGCGCGGCGGCCCGTTCGGCGCCAAGGGCGTCGGCGAGCTGCCGATGGACGGCGCGGCGCCGGCCGTGGCGGCGGCGGTCGAGAGCGCCACCGGCATCCCGGTGGCCGAGATCCCGGCGACTCCGGAGCGCCTGCTGGCGGCCAGGGAGGCCACCGCTTGAAGGTCGCCTTCGAGGTCAACGGCCGTGCGGTGGAGGCCGCCGGCGAGCCGCTCGACCGCCTGCTCGACGTCCTGCGCCGCCAGCTCGGCCTGACCGGCAGCAAGGAGGGCTGCGGCGAGGGCGAATGCGGCGCGTGCACCGTGCTGCTCGACGGCCGCCCGATCCTGTCGTGCCTGGTGCCGCTGGCGCAGTGCGACGGGCGCACCGTGATGACCATCGAAGGAGTCGCCCAGGACCCCGCGGCGCGGCCGATGCTGGAACGCCTGGTAGCGGCCGGCGGCGTGCAGTGCGGCGCCTGCACGCCGGGGATCGCGGTGATCGCGTGGGCGCTGATGCAGGACGACCCGGCGCCCAGCAGGGAGGCGGTGCGCGAGGCGCTGGCCGGGAACCTGTGCCGGTGCACCGGGTACGAGGGGATCCTGGACGCGCTGGTCGGTGAGGACGGCGAGCAGTGAGATCCGCCTCCCCGCGCTCCCTTGCTGAAGCCGTTGACCTTCTGGCCGGTGAACCGGCGTTCGTGGTCACCGCCGGCTGCACCGACCTGATGGTGAAGACGCCGCTGGAGCGCGCCGCGGCGGGGCCGGTGCTGGACCTGCTGCGGGTGGCGGAGCTCGGGGGGATCCGCGAGGTGGACGGCGGGGTCGAGATCGGCGCCACCACGACGTTCCGGGAGATCGGCGACTCGCCCCTGGTGCGCGAGGGCTGGCCGGCGCTGGCGGCGGCGGCGCGGGTGGTGGGCGGCTGGCAGATCCAGAGCCGGGCGACGATCGGCGGCAACGCCGCCAACGCGTCGCCGGCCGGCGACTCGCTGCCGGTGCTGCTGGCGCTCCGCGCCACCGTCGTCTGCGCCGGGCCGGAGGGGCGCCGCGAGGTCCCCTACGACGACTTCCACGTCGCCTACCGCCGCACCGCCCTCGCCCCCGGCGAGCTGATCGCCGCCTTCCGCTTGCCCCGCCCGGCCCCCGGCGCCGTCCAGGCCTTCCGCAAGGTCGGCACCCGCGAGGCGCAGGCGATCAGCAAGGTGGTGGTGGCGATGCACGCCGAGATGGACGGCGGCACGATTGGCGAGATCCGCCTCGCCGCCGGCAGCGTCGCCCCGATGCCCGTGCGCCTCGCCGCCGTCGAGGACGCCCTCGCCGGCCGCGCCGCCGGCCGCGACGCCGTCGAGCTCGCCCGCCGGACCGCCGCCGCGGCGGTCGAGCCGATCGACGACGTCCGCTCCACCGCCGCCTACCGCCGCTGGGCGCTGGGCAACGTGGTGGCGCGCATGGTGGCGAACCTCGCGGAGGCGCCGCCGTGAGCGACACCGCCCGCCAGCCGGTGCACACCGTCTACGGCGGGGCGCACCTGTTCCGCGCCGGCACCGCGCGGCGGCTCGGCGAGCTGGCGCTGGCGTCGCTCGACGAGCACGGGCGCGATCCTTCGACCTTCGCCGCCGCGGTCGGCGTGCCGGCGGCGCTCGCCGACGCGGTGTGGGAGCGGGTGCGCGGCAAGCTGGCGCACGAGCCGGTCGAGGACCTGCGCATCGACTTCGAGGACGGCTACGGCAACCGGCCCGACGACGAGGAGGACGCCGCCGCCGAGGCCGCCGCCCGCGAGCTGGCCGCCGGGCTCGGCGCCGGCACCCTGCCGCCCTACCTCGGCATCCGGATCAAGCCGCTCGGCGGCGAGCTCGAGGGCCGCGCCCTGCGCACCCTGGACCGCTTCCTGCGTACCGTCGCCGCCGAGGCCGGCGACCGCTGGGCCGGCGACCTCGCGGCGCGCTTCGTCGTCACCGTGCCGAAGATCTCCCACGCCGACCAGGCGGCGCGCCTCGCCGACCGCCTTGCGGCGCTGGAGGAGGAGCTGGGCTGGCCGGCCGGCAGCGTGCGCTGCGAGCTGATGATCGAGCTGCCGCAGTCGCTGTTCGACGCCGAGGGCCGCCTCCACCCACCGCGTCTGGTCGAGGCCTGCGCCGGCCGCTGCGTCGCCGCCCACTTCGGCACCTACGACTACACGGCGTCGCTCGGCATCACCGCCCACCACCAGCGCATGGACCACCCGGCGTGCGACTTCGCGAAGCACGTCATGCAGGTGGCGCTGGCCGACAGCGGCGTGTGGCTGTCCGACGGCGCCACCAACGTCATGCCGGTGGCGCCGCACCGCCGGCGCG
>CAZLBJ010000494.1:0-13493 GCA_964557755.1 uncultured Thermoanaerobaculia bacterium | reverse complement strand
GCGCGCCGCCGGCGGTGGCCGGCGGCGACGCGCTGCGGGTGGGCGTCTTTGGCGGCTCGGTGGCCTTCGTCTTCTCGCTGGCGGGCGAGCGGCCGCTGGGCCGCGAGTTGGTGCGCACCGGCGTCGTCGAGCGCCCCGCGGAGGTCGAGGTCGTCTCCTACGCGCTGGGCGGCTACAAGCAGCCGCAGCAGCTCCTCACCCTCGCCTACATGCTGGCCCTCGGCGAGCGCCTCGACGTGGTGGTCAACCTCGACGGCTTCAACGACGTGGCGCTGTCGCTGCTCGAGAACGCCGGCAACCGCGTCTACCCCTACTACCCGCGCTCGTGGCACGAACGGGTGCGGGCGGTGCCCGACCCGCGCCTCAGGCTGCTGCAGGGCGAGGTGGCCTACCTGCGGCAGCGCCGCGCCGACCTCGCGGAGGGATTCGCCGCCGGGCCGCTGGACGCTTCGGTCACCGCCAACCTGGTGTGGCTGTCGCTCGACCGCCGCGCCGCGGCGGCGGTGGCGGCGGCCGAGGCGCGGCTGTCCGGCTACCGCACGCCGCGCCGGCGCCCGGCGGTGGCGCGCGGGCCGGACTTCCGGCACGACGACCGCGAGCGCCTGCTGGCCGGCGCCGTCGCCCTGTGGGCGCGCTCGTCGCGCCAGATGCACGACCTGTGCGCCGCGCGCGGCATCGCCTACCACCACTTCCTGCAGCCCAACCAGTACGTCGCGGGCTCGAAGCCGCTGTCGCGCGAGGAGGTCGCCAAGGCGTTCGACGAGCGCAGCGTGTTCCGGCCGGTGGTGGTCGACGCCTACCCACTGCTACGGCAGGCGGGGCGCGAGCTGGCGGCGCAGGGGGTGGCGTTCCACGACCTGACCGGCCTCTTCGAGGGGGTCGAGGAGACGCTCTACGTCGACGACTGCTGCCACCTCAACGTGCGCGGCAACGCGCGGCTGGCCGCCGCGGTGGCCGCGGCGCTGGCGGCGGACGGCGTAGGGCGTGCGGGGAGTGCGGGCGGCGCGGGGGGCGCGCCTACCCCTCGCTGAGCACCAGCTCCCCGACCTCGACGCCCTCGATCGCCGCCACCAGGTCGGGGCCGAAGGCGCCGGCGGGGGTGTGGGCGCCCGGCTCCGCCTCGCCGGCGAGGACGCGGCGCAGGCACTCGACGGCGGCGCGGGCGGTGAATTCGTAGCCCTCCGGCGTCGTCACGCCGGCGGTGGCGCTGCGGCCGTCCGCCGCCGTGGCGCGGCCCCACACGAACACCCGGCCGCGTTCGCGCGCCGCCGCGTCCGGCCCCTTGCGCTCGGCGAAGCGGCGCTCGGCGAGGCGCAGCAGCAGCGCCTTGACCGGCGCCCAGCCGAGCAGCGGCAGCAGCGGCCGCAGCCGGCGCAGGCGGCGGATGGCCTTCGGCGGCGTGCCGGAATAGACCCGGATGTTCGGGATGCCGGTGGTGTGGAAGGCGGTCGAGACGTCGCCCCACGGGATGGTCATCACCCAGCGGCGCCGGCTGCCGCCGTCCGGCAGCGGGACCTCGATCTGCTTGGCGTCGAAGGCGGCGGGCACCGGCACGATGCGGCCGTCGCGGCGCACCGCGCCGAGGTGGGGGAGGCTCTTGATCATCGTGCGCGTGGTGCCGCGCGAGAGCGCGCCGTCGGAGAGGAACGCCAGCTCGAGCTCGACGGCGTCCGGCAGCGCCTGCGCCAGGCGGGCTGCCGTGCAGTCGGTGGGCACGACGTCGAAGCCGACGCCGGGCAGCAGCACCACGCCGGCCCGCCGCGCCGACTCGCCGCGGCCGAGGACGCCCTCGAACACCGGGATCTCGCCGGTGATGTCGAGGTAGTGGGTGGTGGTGTCGAGGCAGGCGGCGACCATCGGCCGGCTGGTGTCGATGAACGGGCCGGCGCAGTGCAGCACCGCCGCCACGTCGGCGAGGCCGTGGCGCACGGAGCCGGGGTCGGTGAGCGGGAAGGCGCGGTGCTCGAGGCCGAGCTCTTCGGCCAGGCGCGCCACCGTGCCGGCGTCGCGGCCGGCGAGCAGCGGGCGCAGGCCGCGCGCCACCGCCTCGCGCGCCACCAGCTCGCCGGTGTAGCCGTTGGCGCCGTAGAGCAGCCAGCGCGCGTCGTGGGGGGCGGCGTCCACGGGTGTCAGCCCTCCGGGATGTTGATCCACTCGGGCGGCGGCGTGATGGCCGGCTCCGGCGTCGGGCCGGGGTCGCTCCAGCCCTGCTCGGAGACCCGCATCAGCACTTCGAGCTCCATGTCGCCCTCCACCAGGCACTGGCAGGAGAGGCGGAGCTGGCCGGCGAGGCCGACCTCCTGCAGCTTGTCGCGCTCGGCGCGGGTCGTCCGCGCCGGCTCGCCGGAGACGAAGCGCACGCGGCAGGTGGTGCAGCGCGCGAAGCCGCCGCAACGGTGGCCGATGTCGACGCCGCAGTCCTCGATGGCGCGCACCAGACGGCGGCCCTCCTCGATGTCGAAGGTCCCTTCTCCGGCGATCGACAGCTTGGGCATCGTCCCTCCTCGTGGTCGGCGTTGCGAAGTCTGCGGCGTGCGGCTGGGCTGCAACTATACTCGCCCGGCCCCGCCGCCCCCCGCCATGAGCCCCGCCGCCCGCACCCCGCCGCCGCCTCGGGAGCCCCCGCCCGCGCCGCGGCGCCGCGGCCTGCGGCGGTCGTGGAACGCCGTGCTGGGGCCGCCGCGGGTGGTGTTGCGGCTCGCCGCCATGGCGCTGGCGACGCTCGCCTGCTACCTGGTGCTGGAGGCCGGCGCCCTCGCCGCCGGGCGCCGCCGCCGCGACGCTTGGGCGAGTCGCGTGTTCCGCGCCTGGTGCCGGCTGCTGGGCCGCATCGCGGGGCAGCGCGTCGAGGTCTCCGGCCGGCCGCCGGCGCCGCCGTTCCTGCTCGTCGCCAACCACCTGAGCTACGTCGACGTCCTGCTTCTCGGCGGGGCCTCCGGCGGCACCTTCGTGGCCAAGCGGGAGATCGCCTCGTGGCCGGTGATCGGCCCCCTGTGCCGGGCGATCGGCACGGTGTTCATCGACCGCGGCGCCAAGCGCGACCTGGTGCGGGTTGCGGCGGAGGTCGAGGGCGCGCTGGCGGCCGGCCGCGGGGTGATCGTTTTCCCGGAGGGCACGACCTCCGACGGTGGCGGCCTGCTGCCCTTCAAGCCGTCGCTGCTCGAGGTGGCGGCCGCCGGCGGCCACCCGGTCTCCTGGGCGGTGGTGCGCTACACGACGCCGCCGGCCTCGCCGCCGGCCGCCGAGGCGGTGTGCTGGACCGGCGGCCAGCGCCTCGTCCCCCACGCCCTGCGCCTCCTCGCCCTGTCGGGCTTCCGAGCCCGCGTCCGCTTCGCAGCGGAGCCCATCGCCGACCCCGACCGCAAACGCCTCGCCGCGCGGCTGCGCGAGGCGATGGGCGCGGAGCTCGGCGGCTGAGCTTCAGCGGCGGCCGGTGAGCGCCGCCCGCGCCGCCAGGACGTGGGCGCGGGCGTCGTCGGGGGTGGTGCCGAGGGCGGTGAGGTGGCCCATCTTGCGGCCGGGGCGGGGGTCGCGCTTGCCGTAGAGGTGGAGGGAGACGCCGGGGAGGGCGAGGGCGGCCGGCCAGTCGGGCTCGCCGTCCTGCCACAGGTCGCCGAGGAGGTTGGCCATCGCCGCCGGGCGCAGCAGCTCGGTCGAGCCCAGCGGCAGGCCGCAGACGGCGCGCACCTGCTGCTCGAACTGGCTGGTCGCCGCCGCTTCGATCGTCAGGTGGCCGGAGTTGTGCGGCCGCGGCGCGAGCTCGTTGACCAGCAGGTCGCCGCCGGCGGTGACGAACATCTCGACGCAGAGGACGCCGACGACGTCGAGCGCCTCGAAGATGCCGCGCGCCAGCTCCACCGCCCGCGCCGCCACCGGGTCCGGCACCGGCGCCGGCGCCACGGTGACGTCGAGGACGTGGTCCTCGTGGTCGTTGGCGAGGACGCCCCAGTGCACGAACGTGCCGTCGAGGCCGCGGGCGCCGACCACCGACACCTCGCGCGCGAACTCGACGAAAGCCTCGAGCACGCCCTCGCGGGGCGCGCCGCCGCCCACCGCCAGGCCGCGCCAGGCGGCCGCCGCCTCCTCGGCGCTCGCCACCTTCGCCTGCCCCTTGCCGTCGTAGCCCCAGCCGGCGCTCTTGAGCACCGCCGGCGCGCCGACCGCCGCCAGCGCGGCCGCCAGCTCCGCCTCGTCTCCGACGCGCCGGAAGGGCGCCACCGGAAAGCCGCGGCCGGCGAGGAAGGTCTTCTCGCGCAGGCGGTTCTGGGCGACGTGGAGCACCGCGCCGGCGGGGCGCACCGGCACCTCGGCGGCGCAGGTCTCCGCCGTCTTCGCGGGCACGTTCTCGAACTCGAAGGTCACCACGTCGACCTTGCGCGCGAAGGCGCGCACCGCCGCCAGGTGCTCGTAGGGGGCGCTGTGCTCGTGGTCCGCCACCTGCCCGGTGGGGGTGTCGGCGCCGGGCGACAGCACGTGCACCCGGTAGCCCATGGCGCGCGCCGCGAGCGCGAACATGCGGCCGAGCTGGCCGCTGCCGAGGACGCCGAGGGTGGCGCCGGGCAGGATCGGCGCCGCGCTGGAGGGCCGGCGGCGGCTCACCGGGGCAGCGGCGTCTCCCGCACCTTGCGGGTCTGGTCGTCGCGGAACGCCTCCAGCTTCGCCCGCAGCTCCGGTCGCGAGTTGGCGAGGATCGCCACCGCCAGCAGCGCCGCGTTGCGGGCGCCGGAGGGGCCGATGGCGAGCGTCCCCACCGGCACGCCGCCGGGCATCTGGACGATCGACAGCAGCGAGTCGAGGCCCTTCAAGGCGCGGCTCTCGACCGGCACGCCGAGCACCGGCACCGTGGTCTGCGCCGCCACCATGCCGGGCAGGTGGGCGGCGCCGCCGGCGCCCGCGATGATCACCTCGACGCCGCGGCCGGCGGCGCCGCGCGCGAAGTCGCGCATCCAGTCCGGCGTGCGGTGGGCGGAGACCACCAGGCACTCGTGCGGCACGCCGAAGTCGGCGAGCGTCTCGTCGGCGTGGCGCATCGTCTCCCAGTCGGAGGTCGAGCCCATGACGACGCTGACCAGCGGGGTGTCGTTCGTCTCGTTCATCCCACCTCCTCCTCGACCTCCATGCCCTCGGCCTCCAGCGCCGCCACGATCTCGTCGACGTGCTCGCGGCCGCGCGTCTCCAGCGTCAGGATCACCGCCACCTCGCCCACCGAGATGTCGGCGAAGGCGCGGCTGTGGGTGCTCTCCAGCACGTTGGCGCCGAGGCGCGCCACCGCCGCGGTGAGGCGCGCCAGCATGCCGGGGCGGTCGCGGCCGGTGACCACCAGGCGGGCGAGGCGGCCGTCCTCGACCAGGCCGCGGTCGATGATGCGGGAGAGGATGTTGACGTCGATGTTGCCGCCCGCGAGGACCAGCACGGTGACGCCCTGGGTCGGCAATGCCAGCTTGCCGTGCAGCACCGCCGCCACGCCGGCCGCCCCGGCGCCCTCGACCAGCGTCTTCTCGCGCTCGAGCAGCAGCAGGATGGCGGCGGCGATCTCCTCGTCGTCGACCAGCACGACGTCGTCGACGTAGCGCTGGAGCAGCGGGAAGGTGACCTCGCCGACGCGCTTGATGGCGATGCCGTCGGCCAGCGTCTCCCGCGTCTCGATGCGCACGATCTCGCCCGCCTGCATGCTGGCTTTGGCGGACGGCGCCGCCGCCGACTCGACGCCGAGGACGCGCACCCGCGGCATCTGCTCCTTGACCGCCATGCCGATGCCGGAGATCAGCCCGCCGCCGCCGATCGGCACCACCACCGCCGCCAGCGCCTCGCCGAACTGCTCGACCAGCTCGAGCCCGAGCGTCCCCTGCCCGGCGACGATCTGCTCGTCGTCGAAAGCGTGCACCAGCACCGACCCCTCCTCCCCGCGCCGCCGCAGCGCCTCCTCGACGGCGTCGTCGAAGGTGGCGCCGTGGAGCACCACCTGGGCGCCGTGGCGCCGCGTGTTCGACACCTTGACCAGCGGCGTCGCTTCCGGCATCACCACCGTGGCGCGGATGCCCAGCCGGTTGGCGTGGTAGGCGAGCGCCTGCGCGTGGTTGCCGGCGCTGGCGGTGATGACGCCGCGCCGCCGCTCGTCGTCGCTCAGCACCGACAGGCGGTTGAGCGCGCCGCGCTCCTTGAACGAGCCGGTGGTGTGGAGGTTCTCGAACTTGAGGTGGACCCGCTCGCCGCCCAGGCGGTCGGGACGGTGCGCCGGCCGGCAGGGGGTGCCGCCCACCGCAGTGCCGAGGCGCCCGCGGGCCGCTCGGATGTCGTCGAGGGTCGGCATTGGGCGCCTATCCTACCGGCGCTGCCGGCGATAGGGTACCGGCGATGGCTCCCCCCGCTCCGCGCCGCCCCGTGGCGCTGCTCCAGGACGCTGCCCCGGACCGCTGGCTGGTCTTCGCCGACCCGCCGGGGGAGGCGGCGCGGCTGGTGGCGCGGCGGGTCGAGGAGGTGCGCCCCGCCCTCGCCGAGGCGGCGCGACGGGTGGAGGCGGAGGGGCGGTGGGCGGTGGGCTTCCTGGCCTACGAGGCGGCGCCCGCCTTCGACCCGGCGCTGGTGGTGCACGGCGGGGCAGGCGCCGTACCTGACGCGCGGCCGCCGCTCCTCTGGCTCGCCCTGGTACCGCCGCCGGCGGTGGTCGAGGCCGCCGCGCCGCCGCTCGGCTTCGGCGCTTACCCCAGTGGCGCTTACCCCTGTGGCGCCTACCGCTGCGGAGAGTGGCGCCCGTCGGTGGACGCCGCCGCCTACGCCCGCGCCGTCGCCGAGGTGCGCCGTCGCATCGAGCGCGGCGACACCTACCAGGTCAACTACACCTATCGGCTGAGCAGCTCGTTCGACGGCGACCCGGCGGGCCTCTTCCGCGACCTGGCGGCGGCGCAGGGCGGCGCCCACGGCGGCTTCGTCGACGCCGGCCGCCACGCCGTCTGCTGCGCCTCGCCGGAGCTGTTCTTCGCGCAGCAGGACGGCGCCGTCACCGCGCGGCCGATGAAGGGCACCGCGCCGCGCGGCCGCTGGAGCGCCGAGGACGACGCGCGCGCCCGGGCGCTCGCCGCCTCGCCCAAGGAGCGCGCCGAGAACCTGATGATCGTCGACATGATGCGCAACGACCTCGGCCGCGTCGCGGTACCCGGCAGCGTCGAGGTGCCGGAGCTGTTCGCCGTCGAGCGCTATCCGACGGTGTGGCAGATGACCTCCACCGTCACCGCGCGCACGGCGGCGCCGCCGGCGGAGGTGCTGGCGGCGCTGTTCCCGTGCGCCTCGATCACCGGCGCGCCGAAGGCGGCCACCAGCGCGGTGATCGCCGAGCTGGAGGGCGGGCCGCGCGGCGTCTACACCGGCGCCCTGGGCTGGCTCGCCCCCGGCGGCCGGGCGCGCTTCTCGGTGGCCATCCGCACGGCGGTGGTCGACCGCGAGGGCGGGACGGCGGAGTATGGCGTCGGCGGCGGCATCGTGTGGGACTCCCGCGCCGCCGGCGAGGCCGCCGAGTCGCGGCTCAAGGCGCGCGTGCTGACGGCGCCGCCGGCGGCCTCCGGTTTCGAGCTGATCGAGACTCTGCGCTGGACGGCCGAGGAGGGGTTCGTGCGCCTGGCGGGGCACCTGGACCGCATGGCGGCGTCGGCGGCCTACTTCGGGTTCCGCTTCGACCGGACCGCAGGAGTGTGCGAGCTGGAGGCGGCGGCCGGCCCGGCCACCGCGCTGCGGGTGCGCGCGTCCCTGTCGCGGGACGGCGCTCTCCGCGTCGAGACGGCGGAGCTGCCGGCGGCCGGGATGGGGGCGCCGTCGCGGGAGGCGGCCGCGGGCCTGCCGGCCGTGCCGGTGGCGTGGGCGGCGGAGCCGGTGGATCCGGACGACGTCCTCCTGTTCCACAAGACCAGCCGCCGCGGCGTCTACGAGGCGGCGCTGGCGGCGGCGCGGCGGCGGTGGCCGGAGGCGCGCGAGGTGCTGCTGTGGAACCACCGCGGCGAGGCCACCGAGGCCGCCACCGCCAACCTGGTGGCCGAGCTCGGCGGCCGGCTGGTCACGCCGCCGCTCGACGCCGGCCTGCTGCCCGGCGTTTTCCGCGCCGAGCTGCTGGCCTCCGGCGAGGTCGAGGAGGCGCCGCTGCGCGTCGAGGACGCCGCCCGCGCCGGGCGCCTCTGGCTGGTCGGCTCGCTGCGCGGCTGGCGCCCGGCGCGCCTGCTCGCGCCGCAGCCCGGGGCAGGAACGTGACTTGCAGACGAGGTAAGGTGGAGAGCGCCGACGGCCGGACTCGCTTCTCCCCTTAGTCAGTCCCTCAGACGGGTACGGTCGTCGCGCTCGCCATTCTTCGGGAGACGGACGCACCACGAGCCACACATCTTCACCGCTGCAAGGAGAATAGATGATCCGCAAAACTACCGCATTGATCGCCGGAATCGGCGCCGCTCTCGGCGCCGGCGTCATGTACTTGCTGGACCCGGGCCAGGGGCGCCGCCGCCGCGCGGTGCTGGGCGACAAGCTGACCAAGGCCGGCCACGCCACCCAGGACGCCGTCGGGCGCACCGCCAAGGACGCCCGCAACCGCGCCAAGGGCCTGGCGCACGAAGTGCGCAAGCGCCGCAGCCACGAAGAGGTGCCCGACGACGTGCTGGTCGACCGCGTGCGCTCGGAGATGGGCCACGTGGTCGACCGCCCGTCGGAGGTCACCGTTACCGCCCTCGGCGGCCGGGTGACCCTCTCCGGCACCGTCCGCGAGGACGAGGCCGAGACGCTGGCCAAGCACGTCTCGAAGATCCCCGGCGTCGCCGGCGTCGAGAATCGCCTGAACGCGCCGCAGACCGCCGATCGGCCCGGGGTGAACTGATCGGCCGGTGACGCGTTCCGGGTGAAAAGGCCCGGGCCGCCGCGCGAGCCCCCACGGGCCCGCCCGGCCCGGGCCTTTCTACGTCTGGACGAGATACTCAGGCCCGGGCGCCGAGGTAGGGGCGGAGGGCGGGGGGGACGGGGGTGCGGATGAGGGCCTGTTCGGCCTGCCAGCGCTCGGCCGGCTCCATGCCGCCGCCGGCGAGGAAGCGGACCTGCTTTGCCTCGCGCACCGCCAGCGGCACGCCGCCGCGGTAGAGGAGGCGGTTTCCGGTCAAGGCCGGCAGGCGGTCGCCCGGGGCGAGGACGCCGGCCAAGTTCAGGGGGTCGGCGCCGCTGACCGAGACCAGCGGCACCGCGGCGTCGCCAGACCCGTTGCCCGCCTCGCCGGCCGGGCCGTGCTTCCGGCGCAGCGAGCGCAGCCGCGCCACCGCCTCCGGCAGCGCGTACTGCTCGCCGGAGAAGCCGTGGACGAAGCGGCCGCCGCGCACCTCGCCGCGCGCCTCCAGGCGGCGGAAGGTCCACAGCAGCTCGCGCCACGGCGGCAGCAGGTCCTCGCGCGCCAGCAGCGCCCGGAAGACGACGCCGTAGCGGGCGAGCAGCGTCCGCGCCACCGTCTCCACCGCCTCCGGGGCGGCGCTCCAGCCGAGCGGCGCGGCCGGCGGTGCCTCGCCACCTCCCAGCACGTCCGACAGCAACGACCAGCGGCCGGCACCCTCCATGCCGAACGGGGCGGTGTGGCCGCGCCGCTTCGTGGCGACGCCTCCCGGCGACGGCCGGCGGTCGGCGGGCACCAGCAGGGCGCGCAGGCCGGTGAAGCTGTCCGCGGTCACCAGGCCGCAGGCCACCAGCTCGGCGAGGGCGCGCTCGACCTGCGTGTGCAGCAGGCCGGCGGCGGCGGCGAGGTCGGCGAAGAAGGTGGCGCCGCGGTGGGCGAGGACGTCGGCCACCTGGCGGGCCTCCGAGGAGAGCTCCAGCGGATCGGCGGCTTCGTCGTCGGCCTGCGAGCCATTCTCGCCTGCCGCGGACTCCGCCGCGCCCACCACCTGCCGCCAGTGGGCCAGCTCGGCGCGGGGGAGGAAGGCGATCGGCGTCGTGCGCAGCGGCGCCGAGCGGCCGCCGGCGGGCGGCGTGGCGCGGCACCACACGAAGCGGCCGGAGAGGCAGAGGGCGTCGAGCCACGCGGGGTCGTAGTCGGCCACCCGCGCCGGCAGCACCTCGCCTTCCCAGGCGGCGGCGGGGGCGGAGAAGCCGGCGAGCTGCTCGAGCACCGCCGCCAGCGCCTGCGGCCCCTCGGCGCGCTCCTCCGGCGCCACGCGCTGCCACACCAGCAGGAAGCGGGCGAGGTCGGCGCGCCCGACGGGCTCGATCTCGCGGCGCAGGCGGTGCAGCGTGTAGCGGTGGATGCGCGCCAGCAGGCGCCGCTCGCACCACTCGACCGGCGCCTCCGCCGGCGCTCCGGGCGTGAACCGGCCCTGCAGCACCGCCCCCTCGCCCTCCAGCGCCGCCAGCGCGGCGTCGACGGCGCCCACCGGCAGGCCGGACTCGGCCGCCAGCCCCGCGGCGGTCACCGGCCCCAGCGCCTCCATCCGCGCCCGCACCAGCTCCCGCACCGCCTCCTCCGGCTCCCAGGCGCGCGCGGCGAGCCGCGGCGGCGCCGCCAAGGTCGGCGCGAACTCCGCCCCCGGGAACGCCGAGGCCAGCTCCGGCAACCGCTCGGCAGCGACCCACAGACGGCGAGGGCCGGCACTTGCGACTCCGTCTGCCGCGGCGGCCATCGTCCTCCCTTTGCTGATTCCGTTCGTCTCGACGTCGTCCTGCGGCGCTGCCACGCCCTCCACCGTCATCACCGCCGCCCGCCCGGCGGCCGTCAGCTGCTCGAACATCCCTCCCCAGCCCGCCGCCTCGCCCTCTCCCGCGACGATCCACCCGCCGGTCACCAGGGCGTCGTGCAGCTCGTCGGCGTCGCCGGGGTCGGGGCGGGCCTCGTCGCGCACCCGCTCGATGGCGGCGGCGTCCAACCGGCCCAAATCGGCGGCGGTCTCGGGGTCGAGCCAGCGGCGCGCCACCACCGCCTGGGTGCGGCGCTCCTCGAGCGGCGCGTCGTCGAGGAATGCCCACGGCGAGGCGTTGAGGATCTCGTGCGCCAGCGGCGACGGCTCGGTGAGGTCGCGCGCCACCACCTCGATGCCGCCCGCCTCGCGGGCGGCGAGCAGCGCCTCCAGGGCGTCGACGTCCATGGCGTCGGTCAGGCAGTCGCGCAGCGTCTCCTCGACCAGCGGGTGGTCGGGCACCTCGCGGTCGCCCTCGATGTTCTCGAGGCAGGCGAGCTGGTCGGGAAAGACCACCGCCAGTAGGTCCTCGGCCTCGTGGCGTTGGAGCTGCGGCGGCACCCGGCGGCCGCCCCGCATGCGCGGCAGGGCGAGGGCGCGCGACGCGTTCCAGCGCCAGCGCACGCCGAACATCGGCGCGTCGAGCAGCGCCTGCACCAGCACCTCGCGCACCGACGACGAGTGGAGGAACGAGAACACGGTCTCCAGCGGGAAGCTGTGCGTCGGGCCGAGGGAGAGCACGATGGCGTCCTCGGTGGCGGCCGCCTGCAACTCGAAGTTGAAGGTGCGGCAGAAGCGCTTGCGCAGTGCCAGGCCCCAGGCGCGGTTGAGCCGCGAGCCGTACGGCGAGTGGAGCACCAGGTGCATGTCGCCGGCCTCGTCGAAGAAGCGCTCGGCGACCAGCGTGTGGCGCGTCGGCAGCACGCCGAGAGCGGCGCGCGCGGCGGCCAGGTAGTCGACGAGCTGCAGCGCCGCCTCCGGCGCCACCCCCACCTCGTCCACCAGCCAGGCCAGCGCGGCCTCGGCGCCGCCTGCGTCCAGCCGCACCTCCACCTCGCGCCGCAGCCGCGCCACCGCCTCGCTCAGCTCCTCGCTGCGCGCTGGCGCCTCGCCGAACCAGAACGGGATGTTCGGCGGCTCGCCGCGGGCATCCTCCACCCGCACCTGGCTGCGCTCGATCTTGAGGATGCGCCAGGAGGCGTTGCCGAGCTGGAAGACGTCGCCGGGCAGGCTCTCGACGGCGAAGTCCTCGTTGACCGAGCCGATCACCGTGCCGGCGGGCTCGAGCACCACCTGGTAGTCGGCGACGTCGGGGATGGCGCCGCCGGAGGTCAGCGCCGTCAGCCGCGCGCCGCGGCGGCCGCGCAGGCGGCCGTTCACCGCGTCGTGGTGCAGGTAGGCGGCGCGCCGGCCGCGGCGGGTGTCGAAGCCCTGCGCCAGCATCTCGACCACGGCGTCGAAGCTCTCGCGCGGCAGCTCGCGGTAGGGCCAGGCGCGGCGCACCAGGGCGAAGAGGTCGTCCTCCACCCACTCCTCGTCGGCCGCCGCGGCGACGATCTGCTGCGCCAGGATGTCGAGCGGCGCCGGCGGCAGGATCAGCCGGTCGAGCTCGCCGCGGCGCACGGCGTCGAGCAGCGCCGCGCACTCGACCAGCTCGTCGCGCGACAGCGGGAACAGCCGCCCCTTGGAGACGCCGCCCAGGTGGTGGCCGGAGCGCCCGATGCGCTGCAGCAGGGTGGCGATGGTGCGCGTCGAGCCGAGCTGGCACACCAGCTCCACGGCGCCGACGTCGATGCCGAGCTCCAGCGAGGCGGTGGCGACCAGGGCGCGCAGCCGGCCCTCCTTCAGGCGCTGCTCGGAGTCGAGCCGCTGCTCCTTGGACAGCGAGCCGTGGTGCGCCGCCACCGCGTCCTCGCCCAGGCGCTCGGCGAGGTGGCGGGTGGCGCGCTCGGCGAGGCGGCGGGTGTTGACGAAGACGAGCGTGGTGCGGTGCCCGCGGATGAGCTCGGCGAGGCGGTCGTAGACCTCCTCCCACACCTCGTTGGGCATCACCGCTTCGAGCGGCGAGCCGGTGACCTCGAGCCCCAGGTCGAGGGCGCGGCGGTGGCCGACGTCGACGATCTCGCAGCCGCCGCCGGGCGGACCGCGGCCGGTCGGACTGCCCGCGGGCGTGCTGCCGACCAGGAACCGCGCCACCTCCTCGATCGGCTTCTGGGTCGCCGACAGGCCGATGCGGGTGAGGCGGCGCCCGGAGCGCGCCACCAGCGCGTCGAGCCGCTCGAGGCTGAGCGCCAAGTGCGAACCGCGCTTGTTGCCGGCGACGGCGTGGATCTCGTCGACGATCACCGTGCGCGCGGTGGCCAGCATGCGCCGGCCGGCGGCGCTGCCGAGCAGGATGTAGAGCGACTCCGGCGTGGTGACGAGGACGTGCGGCGGTGTCTTGACCATCTTGCTGCGCGCCGAGGAAGGCGTGTCGCCGGTGCGCACGGCGCGGCGGATGCCGGCCTCCGGCAGCCCCATCGAGGCCAGCTCGCGCTCGATGCCGGCGAGCGGCAGCTCGAGGTTGCGGTGGATGTCGTTGGACAGCGCCTTGAGCGGCGAGACGTAGACGACGCGGGTCTCGTCCGGCAGGCCGTCCTCGCTGGCCAGGGACTCGTGGACGAGGTCGTCGAGGGCGGCGAGGAAGGCGGCGAGGGTCTTGCCGGAGCCGGTGGGGGCGGCGACCAGAGTGTGCGTGTGCCGGCGGATCGCCGGCCATGCCCGGGCCTGGGCGGCGGTGGGAGGACCGAGGTCGGCTTCGAACCAGCGGGCGAC
>CAZLBJ010000493.1:0-4036 GCA_964557755.1 uncultured Thermoanaerobaculia bacterium | reverse complement strand
CATCCTTGCGTCGCGGTCTCTTAGGTGTGCGGCTGGCTCTCGACGTGCTGCTTCCAGAGGTCGAGCATCGGAAGGTACAACTGCTCTTACGGGACAGGCGGCTTATCCGAATCGTCAGACTCTGGTTGGAGCTTATGGTCTGCGGGGCCGATCTGGCTCTCCAATCCATGGAAAGACGCAGCAGGGAAGAACTTCGGGGGAAAAAAGAGCTTGGACTAGTGCTCTGGCTGGAGTGGGTTGAGCTAAACAAGCTCGCTGGAATCGCCAAGCTGCCGACGGCGTTGGCGCCCCAGGACTGGGTAATGGACAACGTAAATCGTTGGAAGATGCTACCGAGATTCTCCGAAGATGACGGAGGGCGGCTCCGCCAAAGGCGGGTAAGCCTGGCCGACCGGAGTCGTGTCCTGTTGAGTATCGACAGCTGTCTCAATTCTGTCGACTTCAACAAGAGGACTCTGGTCGATCATCTTGTCGAAGCTCTCTGTCGGTCGTCCCAGAGTTGATTTTGCGCTTGCCCCATCCCTTGCGGAGCAGGCCGCACCTGGTATCGAAGGCGCCCTTGAAGCAGATGAGAAACAGACGAGATCGCCGGCACCGTGGGCGACGGGCCGCGCTGGGAGGAGCCGGACCTCGACGTCAAGGGCCTGGTCACCCCGACCCGCGACGTCGCCATCCTGAGCTACGAGACCACCGCCACCCGCGGCGACGGCGACCCCTACCACGCCCTGGTCAGCAGCGCCTACGTGCGCCGCGACGACGGTTGGAGGCTCGCCTTCCACCAGCAGACGCCGCTCGGCGCGGAGGGTTGATCGGCCCTACGGCGTTGCGGTCTGACCGGTCCTGGACCGGAACGCCTCGTCCAGGCGCAGGTTCGCCTCGTCGAGGTCGAAACTACTTGGATCGAAATCAGGAGGGATCCACTCCGAAAGCTGCCGATGCTCGGGGTGGGAAGGGTCGGCCAGGACCGAGAGCAGCGTGGCGTACCCATGGACGCCGCCGCAATCTTCGGGCGGACAGGCACGGCGGCCGCCGATGCACCGCGGGTAGGTCGCGGATCGATCGAGACGCCGAACCGCCTCGACCTCCACGAGATGACGCCAACCGTCGCCGAAATCGTACTCGTAGATGAAGCGGGTGCCCGGCGTGCGCAGATGCAGGCTCCGCAGGTCCGCCAGCGACGAGGTCGACGTCTTCGGCGGAGCATCGGGATCCATCGTGCTGAATCGGCCGCCCCCGACCTCGAACTCGTAGAGGTGGCAGTCTTCCCAGCCCATGGCTTCCTGGATCGCCCGATGTAGGGCGGCGAGGGTCATCCGCTCCCGGACGACGACGCGGCGCCAGATCGGAGGCTGCGCACCCTGTAGGGCCACCTTCAACTGGAGCTCTCTCTCGTCATCGATGTCCTGGCGTCGTGTAGGCATGGAGTGAGATTCTAAGGCGGAACGCCCTGCAGCCGTTCCTCGCCGGCGAGCGGCGGCCCCAACCCGGCCTCGCCGCGTGGATGAGCGCCGGCACCTACGAGGGGGTCGTCGTCGAGGATCGCGGAGCCGATAGAGTTGCGGGGTGGAATCGTCGAACGCCGGCGCATCGGACGCCGGTGAACCGGACGTCGGTGAACCGGACCTCCGCCGAGAGGTTCGCGGGCTGATCGCGCGGCGGGCGCCGGCGGGCGCCGGCACCGTCATGCACGGCGAAGCGCTCGGCGACGACCTGGCGCTGGCCTCCGGAGGGCTGGGCCTCGATTCCATCGCCCTCGTCGAGCTGCTCCTCGACTGCGAGGAGCGCTTCGGGACGCTGGGCATCGAGGAGCTGCTGGCGGGACCGCCGCTCACCGTCGGACGTCTCGTCGACCGCGTGCGGTCGTGCCCCGGCCGCTGATGCGCCGTACCCTGGACGCGGGGGTCCGCGGCCTCTTCGACGCCCTCGAGCGCGCCGCCGCGGCGGCGGACCGGCCGTCGCCGGCCGCCCGCCTCGCTTTCGCGGCCGCCACCGGCAGGCTGCGGCGCGCCCTGGCCGGGCGCTGGCCTTCGGCCGCCGAGGTCCGGCTCCTCTTCCCCCACCTGCCGCCGCGCCGCGCCCGCCGCGCCGCCGCCGCCATCGCCGCCGGGGCGGCCCGCGACCGCTGGCTCGTCGCCACCCTCCGCCGCTGCGGCCTCGGCGGCGTCCGCGGCCTGGTGGCGGCGGACGCGAGCTTCGCGGCCCTACGGCCGCCGGCCGTCCTCGCCACCTTCCACGCCGGCGCCTGGAACGCGCTGGGGGCGGCGCTCGAACGGTTGCCGGGCGGCGTCCTGGTGCTGCGCCAGGACCGCCTCTACGACCCGCCGCCAGCCTTGGAGGTCGCCGCCACCCACGGCGACGAGCCGGCGCGGGCGCTGGTCTTCCAGCGCGCCATCTCCCGCCTGCGCGGCGGCGGCTTCGTCCTCGCGCCGCTCGACGTGCCCGCCGGCGCCGCCCGCGCCGCCGCCTGCCTCGGCCGGCGGCTCGAGCTGGCGCGGGGGCCGCTCGCCCTGGCGCGGCTCGGCGGCGCACCGCTCGTCCCGGTGACCGCCCGCTGGCGGCGGCGCCGCATCGTCGCCGAAGCGCACGCCCCCGTGGTGGTGGACGGCGGGCTCGACCCTCTGCGAGAACCGGAGCGGTGGGAGGAGGAGATGGCGGCGAGCACCGCCGCCTGGCTCGGGGACTGGCTGCTCGAGCACCCGGGAGAGACGGGGCTGGGCCTGCTGCGGGCGCTGCTCAGCGCCCCGCCGGCCGATCGCTGAACAGCACCTCGCCACCCTCCTCGAGGCGACCGGCGGCGAGGGCGCCGGCGAGCTCCAGGTAGCGGACCTTGCCGTTGGCGGTGCGCGGGATGGTGCGCGGGGCGACGACGACGACGCGGCCGGGCGCGAAGCCGAGCGCGCCCTCGACGGCCGCCGCCGCCGCCGCGGCCAGCTCGCGCGGCGGCTCCTCCGCCGCCGGGTCGCGCTCGACGACGAGGACGATCGACTCGCTGGCGCCGCCGCCGTCCCCCGGAGCGGCGACCGCCGCCGAGGCGCGCACCCCGGGCAGGCGCTCGGCGACCTCCTCGAGCTCGCGCGGCGCCAGCGGCGCGCCGCCGCGCTTGAGCAGGGCCCGGCGGCGGCCGAGGACGGTGACCCAGCCGTCGGCATCGACGCGGCCCACGTCGCCGGTGTGAAGCCAGGCGCCGGAGAGCACCGCCGCAGTCGCCTCCGGCGCGTCGAAGTAGCCGGAGAAGAGCGCCGGGCCCCGCACCAGCAGCTCGCCGGCCGCGCCTCCCGCCTCCGCCGCCACCCGCACCTCCACCCCCGGCAGCGGCGGACCGCAGGAGACGTTGCCCTGGCCGTCGAAGCGCAGCGGCGCACCGGGGCGGACGGCGGCGACCCCGAGCGTCGCCTCGGCGAGGCCGTAGCCGGGGCGCACCACGCCGGGCACTCCGAAGCGCCGTTCGAAGTCCTCGATCGTCGAGCGGCGCACCGGCTCGCCGCCGTTGGTGGCGGCGCGCAGCGCCGACAGGTCGAAGCGGCGCGTCCCCGCCAGGCGCACCGCCAGGCGGAAGGCGAAGTCGGGCGCTCCGGTGATCGTGCCGCCGGCGCGCTCGATCGTCTCCAGCCAGCGGGGCAGCGTGCGGATCGCCGGCGGCACGAGGTGGCAGGGCGCACCGAAGAACACCGGCCCGAGGACGAAGCGCAGCAGGCCCAGGTCGTGCCACGGCGGCACCCAGCAGACGAGGACGTCGTCGGCGCGGACGCCGAGATAGTCCCGGGCGCTGGCCAGCGAGGCGAGCGCCGCGCGGTGCGACACCACCGCGAGCCGCGGCTCGCCCGAGGTGCCGGAGGTCGGCTGCAGGAAGGCGGGCTCGCCGAGGCGCGCCGGCGTGGGCGGCAGGGCCGAGCCCGCGGCGGCGACGTCGCCGTCGCCGTCCACCATCAGGGAGGCGACGCCGACAGCCGCCAACGCGGCCGCGAGCTCCTCGCGACCGCTCGGCACCAGGGCGACGCCGGGCCGCGCCCTGGCCGCCCGCGCGGCGACCGTCGCC
>CAZLBJ010000492.1:0-5859 GCA_964557755.1 uncultured Thermoanaerobaculia bacterium | reverse complement strand
AGCTCGCCCTCGAGCGGCGGCGGCGCCAGCTGCGCGACGAGATCCATCCGCTGGAGACGTCGCGGCAGCGCATGAGCGTGGCGCAGACCAACCTGGAGGAGGAGGCGTCGCAGTCGAAGGCGCGCGAGCTCGAGCTCGAGCTGCAGCGCGCCGAGGAGAGCTTCCGGCGCATGGAGGGGCTGCACGAGGCGGGGCTGATCAGCGCCCAGGAGCTGTCGGAGCGGCGCATCGAGAAGCTGCAGAGCGAGGAGCGCTACCGGCAGAGCCAGATCCAGGCGCGGCTCGCCGACGATCGCATCGCCGACGCCACCGACGGCCTCAGCCTGCTGCTGGCCGAGCATCGCAGCTCGCTGGCGGAGGTCGAGGCCGAGCTCGACCAGGTGGAGCTGCTGATCGAGCAGCTCGCCGCCGACCGGGCGAGACTGGCCGAGATCTCCGGCCACTACGAGGTCCGCGCCGAGACCGGGGGCGTGATGGTCGGCGACCCGGTGAACGACCTCGTCGGCAGGCGGGTGCAGCCGGGTGACGAGCTGGCCTTCATCCTCGATCCCTCGTCGGTGCACTTCGTCACCTACGTCCCGGAGGCCGCGATCATCAAGGTGCGCACCGGCCAGGAGGCCTACGTCGAGCTCGCGGGCCTGCCCAAGCGCGCGTTCGACGTCTTCGAAGGCCGGGTCGAGAAGGTCGGCGCGCGGCCGGACGTCGACGGCGACGAGCCGGCGAGCCTCTACCCGGTGGAGATCCGCCTGCGCCAGCCCTGGGTGATGTGGGACGGCGACCGCACCTACGTCCGCAGCGGAATGCGCGGCCGGGCGAAGATCGCCTACCAGGAGGACGTGTCGGTGCTACGGGCGATCTACGAGGCGCTGGTCGGCGAGCGGGGGCCGGCGCCGGTGGACGCACCGAGGTCCTAGGCCGTCATGATCGCGACGACCGAGCCAGCCGGCCTCGCCCCGAGGCTCGAAGAGCCGGACCGCCGGACGCTGTACGCCGTCGTGCGGCGCGTCCTGCCCTCCGACGACGGTTTCGGCGCCGCCGAGGCGGGTTGCCCCGAGTACGTGACCGGCGTCGTCGAGGCGCGACTGGGTGCGGCGAGCCTGAAGAAGGTGCGGCGCGGCCTCCGCTTCGTCGACGACCTCGCCGTGCAGATGTGCGGACGCCGCTTCGCCGAGGCCTCCGGCGAGGACCAGGACCGGGCGCTCCGCCAGCTCCAGCTGACCCCGCATCCGACGCTCCAGGACTTCGTCCACCGGGTCGTCAACCTGACGCTGGAAGGGTTCCTCGGCCACCCTCGTCACGGCGGCAACCGCAACGAGATCGGCTGGCGCTGCCTCGGGATCGGATGCGACGGCGAACCGCGGCGCGGAGACGGCGGATGTACGACGTCCTGATCATCGGCAGCGGCGCCGGCGGCGGGCCGCTGGCGCTGCGGCTCAGCGAGCAGGGCGCCCGCGTCCTGGTGCTGGAGCGAGGGCCGCGCTACGCGCCGCACGAGTTCCCGCGGGACGAGGTGTCGAACTACCTGGGCAACGTCTGGGTGCCGAGCCTCGAGACCGACCCCCACATGGTCTGGCGCCGCGGCGATGCTGCGCCGATGCGCTCCTCGCAGGGCTGGATCGCCCTCTGCGTCGGAGGCGGCACCGTCCACATGGGCGGCTACCTCTATCGCTTCCATCCCAGCGACTTCGAGATGCGGAGCCGGTTCGGGCGCCACGCCGGGATCGCCGACTGGCCCTACGGCTACGACGAGCTGGAGCCCTACTACGGACAGGCGGAGTGGGCGGTGGGCGTGTCCGGCGGGCGCGAGCCGGCGGCGGCGGGATGGCCGCGCTCGCGCGACCTGCCGCTGCCGCCGCTCGACACCCATCCGGTGACGGCGGAGCTGGAGCGAGCCTGCGGCGAGCTCGGCTGGCAGCCCTACCCGACTCCCCGCTCGATCAACTCGCGGCCGTTCGATGGCCGGCCGGCCTGCTCGTACTGCCGCCTGTGCGCCGGCTTCGGCTGTCCGACGCGCGCCAAGGGGAGCAGCCAGGTGGCGCTGATCGAGCGGGCTGAGGCGACCGGCAACTGCACGGTGCTCCCGCGCGCCACCGCCCTGGAGGTGATCGTCGGGCGTGACGGGCGGGCGGCCGGCTGTCTCTACGCCGACGCCGAAGGCCGCCAGCACGAGGTGCGGGCGAAGGTGGTCTGCGTGTGCTGCTCGGCCGTCGAGTCGGCGCGCCTGCTCCTGCTGTCGAGATCGCCGCTCTTCCCCGACGGGCTGGCCAACGGCAACGGCCTGGTGGGCCGCTTCCTGCAGTTCCACGCCGTCACCGACGGCATGGCGAGGTTTCGCTACGCGGGGCGGGACGCGGCGTGGCGGGACCCGCACCCGTTCCTCAACCGTACGCTCGCCGACCACTACTTCCTGCCGGCCGGCGTCAGCAGCCTGGCGAAGGGCGGCGTGATCCGCTTCGGCCTGCCCCAGGCGCAGCCGGTGATGCTGGCGCAGCAGGCGGCGCACGGCGACAAGGGCATGCTGTGGGGGCGCGCCCTCAAGAGCGCGCTGCGGTCGACGTTCCTCGACAGTCGGACGCTGAGCTTCGAGGTCTTCCAGGAGTACGTCCCCAACGCCGGCACCTACGTGGAGCTCGACCCCGAGGTCACCGATCCGTGGGGGCGGCCGGTGGCGCGGCTGCACATCGACCCGGACCCCCACCACAAGGCGGCGGGGGCGTTCCTCCAGGCGCGGGGGCTCGAGGTCTTCGAGCGCATGGGTGCCGACGAGCTGCTGCCCGGCGCGGTGGGCGAGACGGCGTCGTTCCTCGTCCAGGGCACCTGCCGCGCCGGCCACGATCCGGCGACCTCGGTGCTCGACGGCTACTGCCGCAGCCACGAGGTACCCAACCTGTTCGTCGTCGACGGCAGCTTCATGCCGACCTCGGGCGGTGCCGCACCCACGCTCACCATCCTCGCCAACAGCTTCCGCACCGCCGATCACATCGTCCGCCGCGCCCGTCTGAACGACTGGACGCTCGGCTGAGTCCTGCGGGCGCGACGCTATACTGCGCCGCCTATGGACCTCTACCGAGAGCTCGAGTGGCGCGGCCTGGTGAGCGAGGCCAGCGAGGGCCTGGCGGAGCTGCTGGCCAGGGAGAAAGTCGCCGGCTACATCGGCTTCGACCCGACCGCCGCCAGCCTCCACGTCGGCTCGCTGCTGCCGATCATGTTGCTTGCCCGCATGCAGCGTTGCGGGCACACGCCGATCGCCGTCGTCGGCGGCGGCACCGGCATGATCGGCGACCCGAGCGGCAGGAGCCAGGAGCGCCAGCTCCTCGGCCGGGAGCGCATCGAGGAGAACCTGCGGGGCATCCGCGCCCAGCTCGAGCGCTTCCTCGACTTCGAGGCGGCCGGCAACGCCGCGAAGGTGGTCGACAACGCCGACTGGCTGGTCGGCATCTCGTTCGTCGAGTTCCTGCGCGAGGTCGGCAAGTACTTCACCGTTAACTACATGCTGGCCAAGGAGTCGGTCAAGCGGCGGCTCGAGCAGGAAGAGGGGATCTCGTTCACCGAGTTCAGCTACCTGCTGCTCCAGGCCTACGACTTCCTGGTGCTCTACGACCGCGAGGGCTGCCGGCTGCAGATGGGCGGCAGCGACCAGTGGGGCAACATCACCGCCGGCATGGACCTGATCCGTAAGCTCCGGGCGGGCTCGGCGCACGGCCTGGTGTGCCCGCTGGTGACCACCGCCAGCGGCGTCAAGTTCGGCAAGACCGAGGCGGGGACGGTGTGGCTCGACGCGGAGCTCACCTCGCCCTACGAGCTCTACCAGTTCTGGCTCAACAGCGACGACCGCGACGCGGTGCGCTACCTGCGCTACTTCACCTGGCTCGGCCGCGAGGAGATCGACGCCCTGGCGGCGGAGCTCGAAGTGAACCCGGCGGAGCGGCCGGCGCAGCGCCGGCTGGCGCGGGAGGTCACCCGCATGGTGCACGGCGAGGCGGAGCTCGAGCGCGCCGAGCGCGCCAGCCGCGTGCTCTTCGGCGAGGCCATCGAGGGGCTGGGCAGCGCCGAGCTGAACGCGATCTTCGGCGAGGTGCCGGCCAGCGAGCTGCCGCGCGAGCGCTTCGCCGGCGGCGGCATGGCGCTGCCCGAGCTGCTGGTCGAGACCGGCGTCGCCAGCTCCAGGGGGGACGCCCGGCGCAGCATCGAGGGCGGCGGCATCTACGTCAACAACCGGCGGGCGGCCGACGCCCGCGGCGCCGTCTCCCTGGACGACGCCATCGACGGCGAGCTGATCGTGCTGCGCAAGGGGCGCAAGAGCTACCACCTGGTGCGCCTGCGCGCCGGGGCCGCGCCGTGAGCGGCGGCGACGACGGCTACGCCGCCTTCCACGCCTTCGTCTCGCGGCCGCCGCTGCTCACCCTCGAGTGGCGCGACCCGGAGAGCCCGGCGGTCGGCGTGCTGGTGATCAACTCCCTGCGCGGCGGCGCCGCCGGCGGCGGCACCCGCATGCGCGACTTCTCGGCGGGCGACCTCGCCGCCGTCGACGTCGCGGAGGTGCGCGAGGAGGCCCTCTTCCTCGCCAAGACGATGGAGATCAAGTTCCGCATCTCGGGGCCGCCGATCGGCGGCGCCAAGTCGGTGCTCCACTTCGACCCGCGTGATCCGCGCAAGCGGCGGGTGCTGGCGCGCTGGTTCGCCGCCATCGCCCCCTACCTGCGGCTCGCCTACGGCACCGGCGGCGACCTCGGCGTCGACGAGGTCCACGACGTCGTGCCGCTGACCCGCGAGGCGGCGGGCGTCGGCCACCCGCAGCAAGGGGTGGTCGCCGGCCACCTGCGGGTGTCGGGCGGGGAGCTCGAGCGCGTCCTCGACGTCCTGCGCCGCGGCGTCGAGCACCCCGTCGAGCTGCCCGAGGTGCCGGGGGCCGATCTCACGCTCGCCGACCTGGTGACCGGCTTCGGGGTGGTGGCGGCCGCCGACGCCTACTACCGCGGCGTCGGGGACCGTCTGGCCGGCAAGCGGGTGCTGGTCGAGGGCTTCGGCAACGTCGGCGGCGGCGCGGCCTACGAGCTCCACCGCCGCGGCGCGCGGGTGGTGGGCGTCGTCTGCAAGGAGGGGCCGGAGTTCCGCTGGGCGGCCGACGCCGGCGGTCTCGACGTGCCGGCGCTGCTCGCCGGCCGCCGCGGCACCCTGCTGCCGGAGAGCTGCCCGTGCGGCCCCTCGGCGGACGCCTTCTGGGGCCTCGCCGCCGACTGCTTCGTGCCGGCCGGAGGCTCCCAGCTGACCGGCCACGCCACCCTCGACCGCCTGCATGCCGCCGGCGTCGAGCTGATCGCCTGCGGCGCCAACAACCCCTTCGACGACACCCTCACCGGCGACCTCGCGGTGCAGCGCCGCGCCGACGCCGACTTCGCCGTCCTCCCCGACTTCATCGCCAACTGCGGCATGGCCCGCACTTTCGCCTACCTGATGCGACCCGGCGCCGACCTGTGCCCGCCGGCGGTCTTCGCCGACGTCGAGGCCACCGTCCGCGGCGCCGTCGAGCGCGTCCTCGCCGGCGGCGACCCCCGCCACGGCCTCACCGCCCGCGCGCTGGCCGCCTACGTGCCCTCACCGCCCGTGGCGCAGCAGACCCCAGAGGAAGAAGGCGCCGCCGGCGCCGAGCATCCATAGGGCCAGCGGGTCGTCCGGGGCGCCGCCGCGGAGCAGGACTCCGGCGAGGAGGAGGCCGGCGGCGGCGATCGTCCATACCAGGCGGCGGCCCGTGCGCTCGAGGCGCTCCAGGGTCCGGCGCACCTCCGGCTCGAGGCGGGCCTGCACCGCCAGGGTGCCGCGCTCGGCGCGCAGCAGGAAGGCGTCGACGCGCCGCGGCAG
>CAZLBJ010000491.1:0-10156 GCA_964557755.1 uncultured Thermoanaerobaculia bacterium | reverse complement strand
GGGCCAGAGCGCTCGCGCGCGGGGGGTGCTGCCAGCGCGATCTCCGCACAGGGGCGGGGTTGGTGGGCGAGGTGGGCGAGCGGGCTGCTTCGGGAGCATGCGCCGACCGAATCCGGGGGCGAAGCGCAGCGAGCCCCCGGCGCGCCGCGCGGCGGCCCCCGGCCCGGCGACACCCCACGCCCCCCGCACCACCGCCGGCCATCCGCGCGACGCACGGACGTTGCCGTTGCTGTTGCCGTTGCCGTTGACGTTGACTTCAGGCGTTGACGTACCGCCGCGCATCGATGCTCAGGATCAACCCCGTGATGAAGAAGTTGACCAGCGTGAACGACCCGCCGTAGGAGAGGAACGGCAGCGGGATGCCGGTGATCGGCAGGAAACCGACCACCATCGCGGTGTTGTAGACGACATGGAACGAGAACAGCGACACCAGCCCCGTGATCAGCAGCACCGCCACCCGTTCGCGCGCCCGCTGCGCGATGCGCAACGCGTTCACGATCCACACCGCGTACAGCGCCAGCACCACGATGACCCCGACGAACCCCCACTCCTCGGCGAGCACCGCGAAGATGAAGTCCGTGTGCCGCGCCGGCAGGAAGCGGAGCTGGCTCTGGCTGCCCTGCATGTACCCCTTGCCGGCCACCTCCCCCGACCCGACGGCGATCTTCGACTGCTGAACCTGGTAGCCGGCGCCGAGCGGGTCGGCCGACGGGTTGAGGAAGGTCTCCACCCGCTGGCGCTGATAGTCCCGCAAGCCGAAGAACCACAGCGCCCCGGCCACCACCAGGACGATCAACAGGCCGGCGACGATCACCCGCCAGCGCACGCCGGCCACCAGCAGCATGCCGGCCATCATCGGCACGAACATCGCCGCGCCGCCGAGGTCGGGCTGCGGCGCGATGAGCGCCATCGGCAGCACGGTGAGCAACGCGCAGACGCCGATCTCCTTCACGCCGGCGTGGGCGCGGTTGAGGTTGGCGAGATACGTCGCCAGCAGCACGGCCGTGGTCAGCTTGGCGAGCTCGGCCGGCTGCAGGTTGAAGGCGCCGTAGCCGAGCCAGCTCCGCGCTCCGCCCGCCACCCGCCCCACCAGTAGCACCGCCACCAGCAGCGCCAGGCCGGCGAGGTAGCCGGGCACCGCGAGGTCCACCAGCACCCGGTAGTTCACCGCGCCGGCGAGGATCATCAGCAGCGCGCCGAGCCCCACCCACAGCGCCTGGCGCGGCATGTACTCGACGCCCATGCCGCTCGACGCGCTGTGCACCGTGGCGGTGCCGATGGCGGCGAGCAGCAGCGAGGCCGCCACCAGCGACCAGTCCATGCCGGAGAGGTTGCGGAACGCCGGCCGTTCGTCGGCGGCGCGCAGGGCGGTGGTCATGCCCGGGTGGGCCTCACGGCGGGCCTCATCCGGCGGTCACCGGCGGCTCGCTCGAGCGCAGGCCGAACCAGAAGCGGTACAGCTCGGCGGCGATCGGGGCCGCGCCGGAGGAGCCGGCGCCGCCGTGCTCGTTGAACACCACGATGACGATCTGCGGGTCGTCGAGTGGCGCGAAGCTGCCGAACCACGCGTGGTTGCGCTGCTCCCATGCCTGGTTCTCGGGGCGCACGCCGATCAGCCCGGCCACCACCTGCACGGTGCCGGTCTTGCCGCCGTACTGCAAGCCGTCGACGCGGCCGCTCCAGTGGGCGGTGCCGCCGGGCTCGAGCACGCCGCCCATGGCGCGGCGCACCGTCGCCAGCACCTCGGGCTCGATGCCGAGGTCCTCGACCGGCGGCGGCTGGCGGACGCGCACCAGGTGCGGTGTCACCAGCCTGCCGCCGTTGGCGATCGCCGCGATGGCGCGCGCCATCTGGATCGGCGTTACGTTGAAGGCGCCCTGGCCGATGGCCACCGAGATCGTCTCGCCGGGGTACCACGGGTGGTTGCGCACCCGCGCGCTCCACTGCTCGTCGGGCACCACGCCGGAGCGCTCGCCGCCGAGCTCGATGCCGGTCGGCCGGCCAAGGCCGAGGATGCGCGACCACTTGGAGATGCGCTCGATGCCCAGTGCCTTGCCGAGCGTGTAGAAGTAGACGTTGCACGACTGGGCGATCGCCTTGTGCACGTCCACCGAGCCGTGGCCGCCGGGGCGCCAGCAGCGGAAGCGCTTGCCGTAGAAGACCACCGCGCCGCCGCAGTGGACGCGCGTCTGCGGCGTGATGACGCCCTCGGAGAGGCCGGCGGTGGCCATCACCACCTTGAACACCGAGCCGGGCGAGTGGGCGTTCTGGATCCCCCGGTTCTGCAGCGGGTCGTTGTCGTCCTCGAGCAGCGCCTGCCACTCGGCGGGGCGAATGCCGCGGGTGAAGACGTTGGGGTCGTAGGCGGGGCTGGAGACCATCGCCAGCACGGCGCCGTCGCGCGCGTCGAGGGCGATCACGGCGCCCACCTTGTCGCGCATCAGCCGCTCGGCCTCCTGCTGGAGGTCGAGGTCGAGGGTGAGGTGGATCGGGGTGCCCGGCACCGACTCGTGGCGGGTGAACTCCTGGATCAGCCGGCCGCGGCTGTCGACCACCACCGAGCGCTCGCCGTCGTCGCCGCGCAGTGCCGGGTCGTAGATCCGCTCGACACCCTTCTTGCCGATCAGGTCGCCGGCGCGGTAGCGGGGGCGGTCGTCGCCGTCGACGTTGCCGGCGGCGTTCGCGGTCAGCTCCTCCTCGCTGATCTCGCCGAGGTAGCCGAGCACGTGCGCCGTCTGCGCGCCGTGGCGGTAGAGCCGCAGGTGGCCGACGTCGATCTCGAACTCGGGGTGCTCGAGCGCCGCCGCCGACAGCCGCGCCACCTCGGCCAGCGTCAGGTCGCGCGCCACCGGCACCGGCTGGAAGTCGGGCTGGCGCCGCGCGCGCTCGAGGTTGGCGCCCATGTCCGCCACCGAGCGGCCGAGCACCGCGGCGGCGAACTCGAGGCTGGACTCGACGTCGGTGGAGCGGCTGCGGTCGATCAGCAGGTTGTAGCTCGGGGTGTTCTCGACCAGCGGCTCGCCGTCGCGGTCGTAGATGACGCCTCGCGGGGCGCGGATGGTGAGGCGCCGCAGCCGGTTGTTCTCCGACAGCTCGGCGTAGTGGACGCCGCGCACGATCTGCACGTACCAGAAGCCGCCGGCGACCACCGCCATGAGCACGGAGACGGCGATCGACAGCACGCGGATGCGCAGGTTCAAGGCGTCTCGGTACTGGCGTTCGATCTCCATCACGGGTCGCGGGCTCCGGCTCGTTCCACTCGGTCCTCAATCCAGGTGCAGGCGCTGCGCGCGCCGCTGGCGGCGCTCCGCGAGCCCCTCGCGCAGGTTGCGCGAGGCGAGCAGGACGGCGGCGGCGGCACCGCCGGTGGCGGCGGCGCGGATGGCGATCCACACCGGCTCCGGCAGCTCCGGCTCCGGCAGCAGCACCAGCACCAGCCCCGCCAGCAGCACCTGCTGCACCGCGGCGGCGGCGCCGGCCACCAGGAAGGCGCCGCCGACGTGGTCGATCACCAGGCGTTGCGCGAGGCGTGCCAGGCCGTAGCCCACCAGCGTGTCGGCGAAGCCGTGGAGCGCGAAGAGGCCGCCGGTCAGCACGTCGTGGCAGAGACCGGCGGCGAGCCCCACCAGCAAGCCGCCGAGGGTGTCGCCGCCCATCGCGTAGAGCACCGTCAGGACCAGAAACAGGTCCATCACACGGGCGAATTCCGGCACCAGCCAGACCCCGGCGACGTGCAGCAGCACGACGGCGAGGAGAGCGACGGCGAAGCGGAGGAAGCGCATCGGGCGGGACGTCCGGTCAGTCGAGCTCGTCGGGGATGGGCTGCGGCTCGAGCAGGTAGACCTGGTCGAGGACGCCGAAGTCCACCGCCGGCTCGAGCCGCAGGTCGTAGAACAGCTCCTCGCCGCGCTGGACCTCGACGACGACGCCGATCGGCAGGCCGCGGGGGTAGATGCCGTCGATGCCGGAGGTCACCACCCGGTCGCCCACCCGCACGTCGGCCTGCTGCGGCAGGAAGTCGAGCTCGAGGCCGCGCGGCCCGCTGCGCAGCACGCCCTGGCGGCGGGTGCGGCGCACCATGGCGCCGACGGCGGCGGCGCGGTCGGTGATGAGCTGCACCTTGGCGTAGCCCGGCACCACCTCGACGACGCGCCCGACGAGACCGGTCTCGCTGATCACCGGCTGGTTGACGCGCGCCGGCGTGTCGCCGACGTAGAGGATCAGGGTGCGGAACCACGACGAGTGGTCGGCGTAGACGACGTCGGCGACGCGCAGCTCGCGCTCGCTGGTGCGGCTGTAGTCGAGGGCGCCCGACAGGCGCTCGACCTCGCTCTCGAGGTCGGACAGGCGCATCACCTCGAGCTCGAGCTCCTCGAGGCGGTGGCGCAGCGCCTCGTTCTCCTCGGCGAGGCGGCCGCGCAGCCGCCAGTCCTCGCCCATCGAGCGGAAGCCGCCCACCGTGGTGCTCACCGTGTGCGCCAGCGGTGCGACGCCGCGCAGCACCACCGACTCGAGGTAGTTGCCGCCGCCGCCGTCGGCCGCCGCTGGCGCCTGCAGCGACAGGAGCAGGAGCTGGCCGGCCAGGACGGCCACCAGGAGCCAGGCGGTGCGCCGCTCGTTCACGGCGTGCTCAGCGGATCGAGACCTTGCGGAGCAGGTCGAAGTCGGAGAGGAGCTTGCCGGTGCCGAGCACCACCGAGGCGAGCGGGTCCTCCGCCAGGACCACCGGCAGGCCGGTCTCGTCGCGCAGCCGCTGGTCGAGGTTGCGCAGCAGGGCGCCGCCGCCGGAGAGCACGATGCCCTTGTCCATGATGTCGGCGGAGAGCTCGGGCGGCGTGCGCTCGAGCGCCATCTTCACCGCGTCGACGATCGTCGCCACCGGCTCGGCCAGCGCCTCGCGGATCTCCTCGTCGCTCACCGTCAGCGTCTTCGGCACGCCCTCCACCAGGTCGCGCCCCTTGATCTCGATGCGGATCTCCTCCTTCAGCGGGTAGGCGGAGCCGATCTCGATCTTGATCTGCTCGGCGGTGCGCTCGCCGATCAGCAGGTTGTACTTGCGCTTCAGGTGCTGGATCACCGCCTCGTCCATCTCGTTGCCGGCGATGCGCACCGAGCGCGAGTAGACGGTGCCGGCCAGCGAGATGACGGCGACGTCGGTGGTGCCGCCGCCGATGTCGACGATCATGTTGCCGGACGGCTCGGTGATCGGCAGCCCGGCGCCGATGGCGGCCATCATCGCCTGCTCGACGAGGAACACCTCGGTGGCGCCGGCGCGCTCGGCGGAGTCGCGCACGGCGCGTTTCTCGACCTGGGTGATCTCCGACGGCACGCCGATGATGATGCGCGGCCGGGTCAGCATCTTGCGCCCGTGCGCCTTCTGGATGAAGTACTGCAACATCTTCTCGGTGACGTCGAAGTCGGCGATGACGCCGTCCTTCATCGGCCGGACCGCCTCGATGTTGCCGGGGGTGCGGCCGAGCATCTCCTTGGCCTCGCTCCCCACCGCCTCGATCTTGTTGGTCAGCTTGTTGACGATGACCACCGACGGCTCGCGCAGGACGATGCCCTGCCCGCGCGCATACACCAGGGTGTTCGCGGTGCCGAGGTCGATCGCCAGGTCCTTGGAGAAGTGGCGTAAGAGAGAGAAGGCCATAGGTCCTTGCTTGGTGTCCGGAAGCGGCGCTCGCGGCGGCAGCGGCCCTCCGCGGTCCCTCCGATGTCAATGCCGAACGCCACCCGGAGCGAACCGCCCGGGCGGCGGTGACGCACGTGGCTGGCTTGCCTATGCAAACTGCGGGTCAGGGGCTGTCGATGTAGACGCGCCGGCGCCGGTCCACGGTGTTCCCCCAGGCGTCCCGGGCCCGCACCTCGATGAAGCTCCACCCCTCGCCGACGAGCTGAATGGTCTTGGTGAAGGAGCCGTCGGCGTTGACCTGCACCGCCTCGCCGTTGACCTCCACCGTGGCGCCGGCCTCCGTCCTGCCCTCGACGATGAAGATACTACCGTACCCCACCGCCTCGTCGATCTCCAGCTCCGGCGGCACCGTGTCCTCGTTGCGGTTGCGATTGGCGCCGGAGGCGACGCGGAACAGGCGCACCGCGCTCCACGGGCCGCGCTCGTCGTCGCCCCCCTCGGCGGCGACCCGCCACTGGAAGTTGCCCTCGCCCTGGATGCGCAGCCGGGCGCTGGTCTTGCCGCGGCGGCGGGCGTCGATGACGTTGTCGCCGAACAGGCGGTTGCGGGAGACCTGCAGCGTGTAGCCGGTGGCGCCGTCGACCGGCAGCCACGAGAGCACCACCTCGCGCTGCCGCGAGGCGTCGATCTCGCGCTTGTCGGCCGGCGCCATGAGCTGCGGCTGGGCCGGTAGCGGCTGCGCGTCGGAGAGCAGGGCGCCCTCCTGGACCACCTGCTGGAGGTCCCCGAGGCTGCGCACCTGGCCGGCCTGGTTGCTCACCTCCACCGCGCCGCGCACGGCGCCGATGCGGCCGCTGCGGCTCTCCTCCTCGTAGGCCACGAAGGCCTCGGAGTCGGGCGACACCCGGGCGCGCGCCTCCGGCGTCTCGACGTTCGCCGGGTTCTCGGTGGTCATCAGGCTGAGCCAGCCGTGCTGCATGCGCACCGACTGCTCGCCGCGCGGGCCGGAGGCGCGGCGGTCGACGACGATCGACGAGTTGGGGCTGACGGTGTAGAGGCTGCCGTCGGAGAACATGATGTCCGCCGAGCCGTTGGCGCCGGTGCGCACGTGGTCGCCGGAGGCGAGCACGACGCGGTGGCGCGCCTCCTCCCAGTCGTTGCCGGCCTTGCGCCGGAACTCGACGTTGCCGCTCACCGAGATGAACTGCGCCTCGCCGCCGCCTTCGCCGCGCTGGTCGAGCACGTTGAGCACCGCCGCCAGCACGTCGCGGCTCTGCCGCCCCTTGTCGACGGTGGTGCGCAGGTCGCCCTTGCCGCGCGCCTCCTCGGCCTGGCGCAGCAGCTCGCGGCCGGTGGCGAACTCGTCGGCGAACTGCACGAGGTCGCCGCGGGCGTGCAGCCGCGCCGTCAGGTCGCGCGCCTCCTCGACCAGGCTGGTCGCCTGGCGCTCGAGCGCCCACGCCTCCCAGTGGCGGTAGCCGAAGAAGGCGAGCGCCACCAGCGCCGCCACGGTGAGGAAGATGGCGAAGCCGCGCAACGTGTCGAGCGACACGCTGTACCAGAGCAGGCGCTTGCGGCGGGTCACGGCGCCGAATATAGCAGGCTGCACATGTTCGCGGAACCTGCCGCACGGGTGGAGGAGGTCGCGGGGGGATGCTTGTCGGCACCGCGCGGCCCCTGCTACGATGGACGTTCCGCCGTTCGCCGGCGGCAGGAGTTCCTGTGCCATGCCGAGCCACCCCGAGCCGAGAGTGTCCACACCATGCTGAAGAGCCTCCGCGAGAACATCCGCCACCTCCACTGGATCCTGTGGGTGGTCATCATCGCCTTCGTCGCCATCGCCTTCGCCGATCTCGGTAGGGTCGACACCGGCGCTCCCGGCAGGACGGTCGCCACGGTGGGCGACCAGGAGATCGCCTACGTCGAGCTCCAGCGCGCGGCCGAAGGCCTCGAGCAGCGCTACCGGCAGATGTTCGGCGACCAGTGGACGCCGGAGATGGCCGAGCAGCTCGGCCTGAACCGCCAGGCGCTCGAGCAGCTCGTCAGCCGGCGGGTGCTGCTGATCGAGGCCCGGCGCCTCGGCCTCCGGGCGACCGACGGGGAGGTGCGGGAGGCGATCCTCTCCTTCCCGGTGTTCCGGGACGTCGATGGCCGCTTCGTCGGCGCCGAGCGCTACGCCATGTTGCTGCGCGCGAACGGGTACACGCCGGGGTCGTTCGAGCAGGAGATGCGCGAGGACCTGCTGGCGCAGAAGATCCAGCAGGTGCTGGCGCAGAACCTCTTCCTCGCCGACGACGAGATCGAGGAGGCCTACCGCCGGCAGGTGGAGAGGGCGCGCATCCGCTACCTGCAGATGCCGCAGGCGCGCTTCGGCGCCGAGTCGACGGCCAGCGAGGCGGAGCTCGCCGAGCACCTGGCGGCCCACCCCGCCGACTTCCAGCTCCCCGAGCAGCGCGAGGTGGCCTACCTGCTGATCGACGAGAACATGCTGCGCGAGCAGGTCGAGGTGCCGGAGGCCGAGCTGCGCGCCTACTACGAGGAGCACGCAGACGAGTTCGCGCGCGACGAGCAGGTCGGGGCCCGCCACGTCCTGCTGCGCACCGGCGAGCGCAGCGGCGAGGAGGCGCGCGAGGAGCTGGCGGCGGCGCGCGCCCGCATCGAGGCCGGCGAGGACTTCGCCACGGTGGCGGCCGAGGTCTCCGAGGACCCGGGCTCGGCGCAGCGCGGCGGCGACCTCGGCTTCTTCGGCCGCGGCCAGATGGTGCCGGAGTTCGAGGAGGCGGCCTTCGGCGCCGAGGTGGGGGAGCTGGTGGGGCCGGTGGAGTCGCCCTTCGGCGTCCACCTGCTGGAGGTCACCGAGCGCCGGCCGGCGGGCCGCCAGCCGTTCGAGGAGGCGCAGGCGCAGATCCGCTTCCAGCTCGCCCAGGGCCGCCTCGACGAGCTGGCGCGCCAGCGCGCCGCCGAGCTGGCGGTGCGGCTGCGCGACACGGAGGGCGAGGCGCGGGTCGCGGCGATGCGCGCCGCCGCCGAGGAGGACCCGGCGGTGTTCGTCTACGAGCCGGACCCGTTCGGTGCCGCCGACCCGGTGGCCGGCGTCGGCCGCACGCCGGCCTTCAGCGAGGCCGCCTTCGGGCTCGCCGAGGGCGCCCTCTCGGCGCCGCTCGAGGTGCCGCGCGGCTGGGCGCTGGTCCACTCCGAGGCGGTGCTGCCGCCGCGCTCGCCGGAGCTCGCCGAGGTCGAGCCGCAGGTGCGCGGCGCGGTCGAGGCCGCCAAGCGCCAGGCGCTGGCCCGCGAGGCGCTGGAGGCGGCGCGCGCCGGCCTCGCCGAGGGCCGCACGCTGGAGGAGGTGGCGGCAGAGCTCGAGCTGACCGTCGAGGAGAGCGAGGAGTTCGGCGCCGGCGGCGCCGTCCCCGGTCTCGGCGTCGTGCCGCAGGTCGCCGACGCCGCGCTGGCGATGGAGGAGGGCGAGGTCGGCGGCCCGTTCGAGACGCCGCAGGGCGCCGTGCTCTTCCAGGTCAGCGGCCGCACCACCTTCGACCCGGCCGGCTTCGAGGCCGCCAAGGAGCAGACCCGCCAGCAGCTCCTCGGCCAGCGCGCCGCGCTGCTGCAGAACGCGCTGATCCAGCAGCGGCGCCAGGAGCTGGGGGTCGAGTACAGCCGCCAGGCGGTCGAGGACTACGGCCTTGCCGGCGACGCCGACGCCGGTTAGCACAACGCCCGGGCGGCGGCCGGCATGATCGGCCATCTGCGCGGGCGGGTGCTGCGCAAGGACCCGGAGCGCGTGGTGCTCGACGTCGGCGGCGTCGGCTACGAGGTGTGGGTGCCGGTGTCGACCTACTACGAGCTCGAGCGCGCCGAGACGGAGGCCGCCGGCGAGCCGGTGTCGCTGCACGTCCACACCCACGTCCGCGAGGACGTCCTCGCCCTCTACGGCTTCTGGAGCGAGCGCGAGAAGGTGCTGTTCGAAAGGCTGATCGCGGTCTCCGGCATCGGCCCGCGGTTGGCGCGGGTGATCCTCTCCGGCATGTCGCCGGACGACCTGGTGGCGGCGCTGGCGGCGAAGGACGCCAAGGTGCTGGCGACCATCCCCGGCGTCGGCCGCAAGACGGCGGAGCGCATGGTCCTCGAGCTGTCCGACAAGGTGGAGGACCTGGCGGCGGGCCTGCCGGAGCGCGCCGCCGCGGCGCCGGGCGACGAGGACGTCGTCTCGGCGCTGGTCAATCTCGGCTACAAGGCGGCTCAGGCGGAGAAGGCGGTGGCCCAGACGCGGCGGGAGAACCCCGGGGGAGAGTTCGCGGAGCTGCTGCGCGAGAGCCTGCGGCGGCTGTCGCGGGTTTAGGCCAAGCGTGCAGGAGGCCCCCGCCGGCTACCTCGAGCTGATCCGCAGGAACCCGAACTTCCGGCGCCTGTGGATCGCCGAGATCGTCTCGCTGCTGGGCGACTGGTTCAACACCATCGCCCTCTACCACCTGGTCGCCACCCTCACCGGCTCGCCGTTCGCCCTCGGCGCCGTCTTCATCG
>CAZLBJ010000490.1:0-4573 GCA_964557755.1 uncultured Thermoanaerobaculia bacterium | reverse complement strand
TCCAGCGCACCTCGGGGTCGGAGATCAGCACCAGGGTGAAGATGCCGAGCAGCGTCCCCAGCGGCACGTTGAGGCAGTTGACGCCGGAGGTGATCATCACCAGCACGGTGTGGCGGCGCGTCTGCAGCGCGCGGCCGGCGAGCAGGTTGAGCACCGCGTAGCCGCCCACCAGGACGAAGACGAAGACCATCACGGCGATCATCGAGCAGCCGACCTCCATCTCCCAGTCGTTGCCCCAGCTCGTGGCGGCGCCCAGGCCGATGCCCAGGAAAGCCAGCGCGACGAGCGCCATCAGCGCCGTCAGGCCGCCGTTGACGTAGTGGAAGACGGCCAGGATGTCGAGGTAGTTCTTCTTCTGCTGCAGGGTGGTCGGCATCATCTCCTCCTTGTCGAGATCATCGTGCTCGCCCCACCCTACGGGCGACCGGCCCGCGTTGTTCCAGAGCGCCCCGCTACATCTCCCGCCTACACCGCCGCCAGGCGCGCCGTCTTGTGCTCGACGATGCGGTTGTCGGCGTCCACGTAAACCAGGTCCGGCTGGTGGCCGGCGAGCTCGGCGGCCTCGTAGGCTGCGTAGCTGCAGATGATCACGATGTGCCCCGGTCTCACCAGGTGGGCGGCGGCGCCGTTGAGCACCACCTCGCCCCCGCCCGGCGTGCCCGGGATGGCGTAGGTGGCGAAGCGCTCGCCGTTGGTGACGTTGTAGATCTCCACCCGCTCGTGGTCGACGAGGTCGGCGGCCTGCATCAAGACCGGGTCCAGGGTGATGGACCCCGGGTAGGCGAGGTCGGCGTCGGTCACCGTGGCGCGGTGGATCTTCGACTTGAGCAACGTCCGTTGCATCGCGGCTCTCCTGGGTATCGCTAGACGTCCGCGCCGCGCTGGGCGCCGGCGGGGCCGGGGTCTTCGGTTCGGGAGCGGCCGGCTTCGGCCAGCTCCAGCGTCAGGTTGTCGATCAGCCGCACGCCGCCCACCCAGGCGGCGACGGGGAGGACCACCCGCCCGGTCTCGGGCAGGCGGTCGACGGGCTGGAAGCTCTCGGCGTCCACCACCTCGGCGTACTCGGCCTCGGCGGCGGGCTCGTCGGCCAGCACGCCGAGCATCGCCCGGCGCAAGGCGGCGGCGTCGCGCTCGCCGGCCTCGACGGCGCGGCGGGCGGCGGCGAGAGCCCGGTGCAGGACCAGCGCCCGCCGCCGGTCGTCCGCCGACAGCAGCGCGTTGCGCGACGACATCGCCAGCCCGTCCGTCTCGCGCACCGTGGGGTGGCCCACGATCTCCACCGGCTGGTGGAGGTCGCGCACCATCTGCCGCACCACGGCGAGCTGCTGCGCATCCTTCTCTCCGAAAACCGCGACGTGAGGTTGCACCAGGTTGAAGAGACGCGTCACCACCGTGGCGACGCCGCGGAAGTGGCCGGGCCGCGTCGCCCCCTCCAGGCCCTCCGCCGGCCCGGCGACCTCCACCCGCGTGGCGTCGCCGGGCGGGTAGACCTCGTCGACCGGCGGCAGGAACAGCAGGTCGGCGCCGGCGGCGGCCAGCAGCGCGGCGTCGGCCTCGGGGGTGCGCGGGTAGCGCTCGAGGTCGTCGGGCCGGTTGAACTGGGTGGGGTTGACGAAGATCGACACCACGGTCCGCGGCGCCAGCTCGCGGGCGCGGCGCACCAGCGCCAGGTGCCCGTCGTGCAGCGCCCCCATGGTGGGCACGAAGGCGATGCGCTCGCCCGCCCGGCGCCAGGCGGCGGTGTGGCGGCGCAGCTCGGTCGCGGTGGTCGCGGTGATCATCGCGCGCGCCGCCTCAACCGTAGAGCTTCTTGATGTCTGGAGCTCCCGCCGGCACCCCGCCGCCGTAGCTCTCCTCGGCGCTCGGGAAGCGGCCGGCGCGCACGTCGGCGGCGTAGGCGGCGATCGCCTCGCGGCTGGCCACCCCCAGCTCGGCGTAGCGGCGCACGAAGCGCGGCGCGATGCGCTCCTCGATGCCCAGCAGGTCGTGGTAGACGAGCACCTGCCCGTCGCAGCCGGCGCCGGCGCCGATGCCGATGGTCGGGATCTCCAGCGCCTCGGAGACCTCGGCGGCGAGGGCGGCGGGGACGCACTCGAGCACCAGCGAGAAGGCGCCCCCGTCCTCGGCGCGGCGGGCGGCGGCCAGCAGCTCGGCCGCGGCGTCGGCGCCGCGCCCCTGCACCTTGTAGCCGCCCAGCCGGTGCAGCGACTGCGGGGTGAGGCCGAGGTGGGCCATCACCGGGATCTCGGCGTGCACCAGGGCGGCGGTCAGCTCCGGCCGGTCGCCCTCGATCTTCACCGCCTGCGCGCCGCCCTCCTTGACGAAGCGCACGGCGTTGGCGACGGTGTCCGCGGCGCCGAGGTGGAACGAGCCGAAGGGCATGTCGGCCACCAGCAGGGCACGCTCGACGCCGCGGCGCACCGCCTTGACGTGGTGCAGCATCTCGTCGACGGTCACCGACAGGGTGTCCGGGTGGCCGAGCACGACCATGGCCAGCGAGTCGCCCACCAGCACGACGTCGACGCCGGCGGCGTCGGCGGTGCGGCCCTGCGGGTGGTCGTAGGCGGTGAGCACCACCAGCCGCTCGCCGCGCGCCGGCGCGGCGGCGACCCAGGGGACGGTGACGCGCTTCGGGGTGGCCGAGGAGGAGACAGATGCCTCCGGGCTGCCCGCGGCGCCCGCGGGCGGGGGGGACGACGGCGTCATGTGCGGCTCCTTTCGCTCTGGGTCTTCACCGACTGAAAAACCCTTCCGCCTGGGGACGGAAGGGCTCGTCGGCGCCGCCGTACAGCCGTACAGCCTCGCTGTACATGGCGGTGCCCTCGGCGCTCGGCGCACGCTCGGCCGACCGGTGCCGCGCACCCCTCCGTTCGTACCGGAGGCGGCCCGAGGTGCCCGTTCCCGGCCCAGGTCGGAGCCGAGGCCTTCCGGGATGGGGCCCTCGCGCGGCCCGGCCGCTCCGTCCCGGCGCCGCCGTCGGCGCCGGGATTCGCGGCGTTCCTTCCGTCTCGGTCCCGGGAGCGGGGGCGTTACCGCCCGCGCGCGCGCCGGGATCCAAGCGGCACGTAGTACTCGGTTCCCCGCACCGGCTGGCGCAACCGGTGCACCAGCTCGTCGAAATCGTCCGGCCGGTCGGGGAAGGCTAGCTCTCTCGTGTCCACGACCAGCAGCGGGGACCGCTGGTAGTAATGATAGTAGTGATTGTAGGCGTCGATCAACTCGGTCATGTACTCGCGGGAGATGTTCTTCTCCACCGCCCGCTGGCGCTTGCGGATGCGCGCCATGCAGGTGTCGAGGTCGGCCACCAGGTAGAGCACCAGGTCGGGCGGCGGGATCAGCGGCTCGAGCGAGGTGTACAGCCGGTCGAAGATCGCCAGCTCGTCGTCGCTCAGGTTGAGGTAGGCGAAGACGCGGTTCTTCTGGAAGGTGTAGTCGGCCACCACCAGGCGGTCGAAGAGGCCGGTCTGGGTGACGTCCTGCTGCTGCTTGTAGCGGGTGAGCAGGAAGTAGAGCTCGGTCTGGAAGGCGGCGCCGGGGCGGTCCTCGTAGAAGTCGCCGAGGAAGGGGTTGGCGACGTCCTCGAGCACCTTGACGCCGGCGAAGCGCTCGGCGAGCATCTCGACCAGCGTCGTCTTGCCGACCCCGATGGGGCCGTCCACGGCCAGGTAGTGGAAGGGGAGGGGGCCGCCCTTCAAGGCGTCACGCGCTCGCCGCGGCGGCGGCTTCCGTGCCGGTGGGTAGGGCGGCGCCGGAAGCCGAGGCTGGCCGCTCGATCGGGTTGTAGAGGGTGTCGCGCTCGACCGGCGTGAAGCCCGCTTCGCGCACCACGCGGGCGAGCTCGGCGCGGGTGAGCTGCTGCGCCGTCTCGGCGCCGGTCATGTGGTAGATGTGCTCCTCCACCACCGTGCCGTCGAGGTCGTCGGCGCCGAAGCGCAGCGCCACCTGGGCCAGCTTCGGCGTCACCATCACCCAGTAGGCCTTGACGTGCGGCACGTTGTCGAGCACCAGGCGGGCGGCGGCGACGTGGCGCAGGTCCTCGGTGCCGGTGGTGTGGTACTTGAGCCCCATGTAGTTGTTCTCGGGGTGGTAGGCGAGCGGCACGAAGGCGTTGAAGCCGGGCGCCTCGTCCTCGAGGGCGCGCAGGCGCAGCAGGTGGTCGACCTTGTGCTCCGCCGTCTCGACGTGGCCGTAGAGCATGGTGCAGTTCGACTGGATGCCCATGCGGTGGGCGACGCGGTGCACCTCCAGCCACTCCTCGGCGTCGAGCTTGCCGCCGCAGATCACCTCGCGCACGCCGGCGTGGAAGATCTCGGCGCCGCCGCCCGGCAGCGAGCCCAGGCCGGCGGCGCGCAGCCGCTCGAGCACCTCCTGGATCGACAGCTTCTCGCGCTTGGCGAACCAGCCGATCTCGATGGCGGTGAAGGCCTTGAGGTGGGCGTTCGGGAAGCGCTCCTTCAGGCCGCGCAGCATCTCCTCGTACCACGCCATGTCGAGGTCCGGGTGCAGGCCGCCGACGATGTGGAACTCGGTGACCTCGTTGCCGCCCTGCTCGGCGGCGCGCCGGTAGACCTCC
>CAZLBJ010000489.1:0-4246 GCA_964557755.1 uncultured Thermoanaerobaculia bacterium | reverse complement strand
CGCGAGGTCCGGCGTTTTCCAGGGCGGCTGTTCCAGCCCTCTCGCTCAGAAGCGTCGTCTGACGAGTCATCCCCGACTCCGGCTGCGCCGGTCGCTTGTAGCGTCCTTGACCCGTCATCGCGCCGGCCTGATGGCGACGGGATAGGCTTCCTGGCATGGACCCCCGCGATCGCGGTGGGCCGCGCGCGCTCTCCGCCGAGGTGCTGCCGCCCGCGGTCGCCGGCGACTCCTCGAGACTCGACCCCTTCGCACCTCGGGCCGTGCTGCCGCCCCCGCTCCCCCACCGGCCGCGCTGGGGCCTGGCGATCCTGCTCGCCGGCCTGACGCTGTTCACCACCACGACGCTGGGTGCCGTCTATCTGCTGTGGGCACACCCCACCGAGCTGTCGCCGATCGACTGGCCGCTGCTCCTGCCGTCGACCGTCGCCGGAGTCTGGGGCGACCCTGGAATCCTCCGACTCGGGCTGTCCTTCTCGCTGCCGGCGATCGCCATCCTGCTCGCCCACGAGATGGGGCACTACCTCGCCTGCCGGTGGCACCGCCTGCCGTCGACGGTGCCCTACTTCCTGCCGCTGCCGCTCGCCCTCGGCACGCTCGGCGCCTTCATCCGCATCCGGGCACCGATCCGCGACCGGCGCCAGCTCTTCGACGTCGGCGTCGCCGGGCCGCTGGCCGGATTCGCCGTCCTCCTGCCCTTCCTCGTCCTCGGCGTCGCCCGCTCGCAACCGGTGGTCCCCGCCCCGCTCGCCGGCGGCGAGACGGCGGCAGGCCTCCTCCTCGTCCCCGGCGGTTGCCTGGCGATCGAGGGGTTGTCCCTCGCCTTCCATGGACCGCTCCCCGAGGGAGCCATCCTCCACCTCCACCCCTTCGCCCTCGCCGCCTGGTTCGGCCTCTTGGTGACGGCGATGAACCTGCTGCCGCTCGGCCAGCTCGACGGCGGCCACGTGCTCTACGCCGCCGCCGGGCAGCTCCAGCGCCGCCTCGCCCTGCCGCTGTGGCTGGCCCTCGGCCTCGCCGGCCTCTACTGGCCCGGCTGGCTGCTGTGGTGCCTGATCGTCCTGCTGATGGGCCTGCGCCACCCGCCGGTGCGCGACGAGGCGGTCCCGCTCGACCGCGGCCGCCTGGCCCTCGCCTGGCTCGGCCTCGCCATCTTCGTCCTCAGCTTCATGCCGGTGCCGGTCGAGGAGATCCTGATCGCGGTGCCGTAGCCGTCACGGCGCCAGCTAGTACCCGCCGCGGAGGATCATGAGCGTGCCGGAGAAACCGCCCTCAGACGTCGAGCACGAAGGTCACCGGCCCGTCGTTGACCAGCTCGACCTCCATGCGGGCGCCGAAGCGGCCGGTGGCGACGGGGAAGCCGCGGCGCGAGAGGTCGGCGGCCAGGGCGTCGACCAGCGGCTCGGCGGCGGCGGGCGGCGCGGCGGTGGTGAACGACGGGCGGCGGCCGCGTGACAGGTCGGCGGCGAGGGTGAACTGGGAGACCACCAGGAAGGCGGCGCCGGCGTCGGCGGCGGCGAGGTTCATCTTCCCCGCCGCGTCCTCGAAGCAGCGCAGGCCGGCCAGCCGGCCGGCGGCGGCGGCGGCGGCCGCGGGTCCGTCGCCCTGCTCGACGCCGGCGAGCACCAGCAGGCCGCGGCCGATCTCCCCCACCGTCTCGCCGTCCACCCGCACCGCCGCCCGCGCCACCCGCTGCAAGACCAGACGCACCGTCTCCGTCCTTCCTGTGTAGACGTCCGTGAACCGGGAGGCGGGCGTCCGCCGGGACCCGGCGGCGCTATGATACGTTCCCGCCTCCCCCCGAGAGCCCAATCGCCACCAAGGAAGGAGCCCGTCGCATGTACAACAAAGTGTTCCTGATCGGCAACCTCGGCCGCGACCCCGAGGTCCGCACCACCCCCTCCGGCCAGCCGGTGGCCACCTTCAGCCTGGCCACCAACCGGCGCTGGAAGGACCGCGAAGGCGGCCGCCGCGAGGAGACGGAGTGGCACAACGTCGTGTGCTGGGCGCGGCTGGCGGAGATCGCCGGCCAGTACCTCACCAAGGGGCGCCAGATCTTCGTCGAAGGCCGCATCCAGACCCGCTCCTGGGACGACCAGCAGAGCGGCGAGAAGAAGTACCGGACCGAGATCATCTGCGAGAACTTCCAGATGCTCGGCGGCCGCGGCGGCGACTTCGACTCCGGCGGCGACTACGGCGGCGGCGGCAGCGGCGGTGGCGGCAGCTACGGAGGTGGCGGCGGCGGCGCCAGCTACGGCGGCGGTGGTGGTGGCGGCGGCGAACAGGGCGGCGGCGGCGGCGAGCCGGACGACGACGACATCCCGTTCTAGCCGACCGTCTCAGCCGGCCGCGGCCGGGCCGGCGGTGACGGTCTCGACGCCGGCCGCCGGCGCCCGTCGCGACAGGCGCAGCCAGTGGACCAGGCCGTAGACGGCATTGACCAGGTAGGCGGTCCACATGACCACCATGCTGACGTCGGTGCCGCCGCGGCCGAGGGTGTAGGCCCACATGTAGATCGACACCACGTCGACGACGATCCACAGCACCCACTGCTCGCCGACCCGCTGCACCATCAGCACCATGGCGATGACCGACAGCACGGTGGACGCGGAGTCGAACGCCGGCAGCGTGCCGTCGAGGCGCGCGAGCACCACGGCGTAGGCGGCGGTGCCGGCGACGCAGGCGATGCCCCAAAGCCAGCGCTGCCGCGGTCGCAGCCAGCGCACCTCGACGTCGTCGGCGGTGCCCGCGGGGTCGCGGTGGCGGCGCCACAGCACGAGGCCGACGAACTGCATGGGAAGGAAGTACAGCGCGTTGAGCATCACCTCGCCGAAGTAGCGGTTCTGCCAGGCGATCCAGGCGTACAGCGACACCGCGACGATGCCGAACGCGTAGTTGCTGATCTTCCCCTTGGCGACCAGCACGACGTTGACCATGCCGGCGAGCGACGCCGTGAGGCCGAGCCAGCTGTCGTCCCAAGCGTGGAACAGCCATAGGTTGACGAGCGTGAAGACGCCCAGCCAGGCGAGCTCGAAGCGGCTCCAGCCGGAGAGCAGGCCGTGGAGATGGCGGGCCGCCGCGGAGGCGGGAGCGGCGGCCGCCCTCACGTCGGCTCCAGCTCGCCGCGCAGCTGGTGCAGGAGGTGGAGGGCGTCGAGCGGCGACAAGCGGTCGAGGTCGGCCTCGCGCAGGCGCTCGACCACCCGCTGCTCGGGGCCGGTGAAGAGCAGCATCTGGTCCTGCGCGGCGCGCGGCGCCGCCTTGCCGCGGGCCAGCCGCGGGCGGCCGGAGAGGTCGTACTCCGCCGCCTCGAGGTTGGCCAGCACCTCGGCGGCGCGCTCGACCACCGAGCGCGGCAGGCCCGCGAGCGTCGCCACCTGGATGCCGTAGGACTTGTCCCAGCTGCCGGGCACGACGCGGCGCAGGAAGACGATCTGGTCCTTCCACTCCTTGACCGCCAGCGTGCGGTTGACCACCCGCGGCAGCAGCGTCGCCAGCTCGGTGAGCTCGTGGTAGTGGGTGGCGAAGAGCGTGCGCGGCCGGCCGTGCTCGTGCAGGTGCTCGACGATCGCCCAGGCCAGCGACAGGCCGTCGAAGGTGGCGGTGCCGCGCCCCACTTCGTCGAGCACCACCAGGCTCTCCGGCCCGGCGTGGTGGAGGATGTTGGCGGTCTCGATCATCTCCACCATGAAGGTCGACTCGCCGCGCGCCAGGTCGTCGCTGGCGCCGACGCGGGTGAAGATGCGGTCGACCGCCCCCAGGCTCGCCTCCTCCGCCGGCACGAAGCTGCCCGCCTGCGCCATCAGGACGATGAGCGCCACCTGCCTGAGGTAGGTCGACTTGCCGCCCATGTTGGGCCCGGTCAGGACGACGATCTGCGCCGCCTCGCCGTCGAGCTCGGTGTCGTTGGGCACGAACGGCTCGCGGCTGGTGGCCTCGACCACCGGGTGGCGGCCGCCGCGGATGACCAGCGGCGCCCCCGGCTCCTCGACGCGCGGCCGCACGTACCGCCCGCGCACCGCCTGCTCGGCGAAGGCGGCGAGGACGTCGAGCGTGCCGAGCGCACCGGCGAGCGCCGCGAGGCCGGCCGCCTCCCCCGCCACCGTCGCGCGCAGCGCCTCGAAGTGGCGGCGCTCGAGCGCCAGCTGGCGCTCCTCGGCGGCGAGGATCTGCTCCTCGAGCTCCTTGATCTCCGGCGTCACGTAGCGCTCTGCGTTGACCAGCGTCTGCTTGCGGATGTAGTGGCCGGG
>CAZLBJ010000488.1:0-3363 GCA_964557755.1 uncultured Thermoanaerobaculia bacterium | reverse complement strand
CCTGCCTCCACCGGCATGCCGGCGGCAGCCGCGTCGCCGTCGCGGGCCTCAATCCCCACGCCGGCGAGGGCGGCCTGCTGGGGAGCGAGGACGCCTCCGTGGTGGCCCCCGCGGTGGCCGCCGCCCGTGTTCGCGGCATCGACGCCCACGGCCCCGAGAGCCCCGACTCGCTGTTCGCCCGCATGCGCCGCGGAGAGTTCGACTGGGTCCTCGCCCTCTACCACGACCAGGGCCTGATCGCCGTCAAGACGGCCGCTTTCGGCCTCGCCACCAACTGGACCCTCGGCCTACCCTTCCTGCGCACCTCGGTCGACCACGGCACCGCCTTCGCTCTCGCCGGCAAGGGAAAGGCCGACGCATCGCCATTGAGGGCCGTGGTGAAGACCACGCTCGAGCTGCTCGCGTTTCCACAGACCTATGTTTCACGTGAAACCCATGGCTGACGTTTCACGTGAAACAATCGGCCGCCATGCCGAACTTGCCGCAGCTTTCCGAAGGCGAGTTTCGGCGCCGCATCGCCTCACTTTCGCCTGAATCACTGTCGGAACAGTCGCTCCGCGCCCTCCACGCACACTACGAGGAGCTCCGGCGCTGGGCGCCGCAACTGACGCTCATCGGCGAGGGCACCGCCGAGGAGGTCCTCGAACGGCACTTCGGGGAAGCCCTCGCCGCCCTCCCCTGGATCCCCGAGTCGGAAGGCGTTCTCGTCGACGTCGGCTCCGGGGCCGGCTTCCCCGGCCTGGTGCTCGCCGCCGCCCGGCCGGGATGGCGGGTCACCCTGGTCGAAGCGCGGCAGAGGAAGTGGGCCTTCCTGATGAGCGTCTGCCGCAAGGCCGCGTTGTCGTGCCGGTGCCTCGATGCTAGAGTCGGCGACCCGCTCCCGGCAGGCGTTCCGGAGGCCATCGACCTGGTCACGGCGCGGGCGATCCGCCTTCCAGCCGGCGATCTCGCCCTCCTCCTGGACCGCCTGACACCGGCGGGCCGCGCCCTGTTCTGGGCCGGCGAGGCCGATCCGGAGCTGCCGGCCGGCTGGGCCGCGCGCACGCTGGCGCGCCTGCCCGGGAGCGAGCACCGGCGCATCGTGGAGGTGCGCCGCCACCACGACACGGACCGTCCATGACCGAGATCCTGGCCATCGCCAACCAGAAGGGCGGGGTGGGCAAGACCACCACCGCCATCAACCTCGGCGCCGCCCTCGCCGCCCTCGAGCAGCGGGTGCTGCTGGTCGACTGCGACCCGCAGGGCAACGCCACCCGCGGCCTCGGCCGCCAGGCCGGGACGCCGCACCTCTACCACGTGCTCGGCGGCGACGCCGCGGCCGCCGACGCGGTGGTCGACACCGGCTTCCCCAACCTCCGGTTGCTGCCGGCGAACCGCGACCTGGTGGGCGTCGAAGTGGAGGCGGTCGGCGTCGCCGGCTGGCAGCGCCTGCTGGCCGACGCCCTGGCGCCGGTGGTGGGCGGCTACGACACGGTGCTGCTCGACTGCCCGCCGTCGCTCGGCCACCTCACCGTCATGGCCCTGGCGGCGGCGGACGGCGTGCTGGTGCCGCTGCAGTGCGAGTACTACGCGCTCGAGGGGGTCAGCGAGCTGGTCTCGACCATCCGCCGCGTGCAGGGCACGCACAACACCCGCCTCGAGCTCGCCGGAGTCCTGCTGACGATGTACGACGACCGCACCAACCTCTCCCGCGACGTCGCCGACGAGATCCGCCGCCACTTCAGCGGCAAGGTCTACGAGACGGTGATCCCGCGCAACGTCCGCCTCGCCGAGGCGCCGAGCCACGGCCTGACGGTGCTGCAGTACGACATCCGCTGCCGCGGCGCCGAGGCGTACCTCTCGGCGGCGCGCGAGATGCTGCGGAGGGCGGCGTGAGCGCGGTGCGCAAGCGCGGCCTCGGCCGCGGCCTCGACGCGCTGATGGGCGACGCACCGCCGCCGCCGGAGCCCGGCGTGCGGCAGGTGCCGGTCGACCGCCTGACGCCCAACCGCTTCCAGCCGCGCAGCTTCTTCGACGACGCAGGGCTCGACGAGCTCGCCGAGTCGATCCGCGCCCAGGGGGTCATCCAGCCCATCGTGGCAGTGGCGCAGGAGGGCGCCGGCGGCGGGCGCTACACCATCGTCGCCGGCGAGCGCCGCTGGCGGGCGGCGCAGCGGGCGGGGCTCGAGGCGGTGCCGGTGGTGGTGCGCAGCGTCTCCGGCGACCGCGAGCTGCTGGAGCTGGCGCTGGTCGAGAACCTGCAGCGCGCCGACCTCAACCCGGTCGAGGAGGCGGAGGCCTACCGCACCCTCGGCGAGACGTTCTCGCTGTCGCAGGACGCCATCGCCGCCCGCGTCGGCAAGGCGCGCACGACGGTGACCAACACCCTGCGCCTGCTGCGCCTGCCGGACGAGGTGACCGACATGCTGCGCGACGGGCGGCTGACCGCCGGCCAGGCGCGGCCGCTGCTGGCGCTGCCCACCGCCGAGGCGCAGGTGGAGCTGGCGCAGGAGGCGGTGGCGCAGGACCTGACGGCGCGCGAGCTGGAGCGCCGGGTCCAGGAGCCCGAGCCCGCCAAGGCGGCGAAGCCGCGCCCCGAGCCCGACGTGCACGCCGCCGCGGCGCAGGAGAAGCTCACCCGGCGCCTGCAGGCGAAGGTGGAGATCCGCCGCCGCGGCGAGCGCGGCACGCTGCGGATACACTTCCATTCGGAAGAGGAGCTGATGCGGCTCTACGACCTGCTCATGTCTCGAGACGAGGGGGCAGACTGATGTTCAGCAAGAACGACGAGCAGCGGGACCTCAACGGGTTCCTCGACCGCGGGTCGCGGGTGCAGGGCGAGCTGAGCTTCGAGGCGTCGTTCCGCGTCGACGGGCGTTTCGAGGGGCGGGTACGCTCGGCGGGACGGCTGGTGGTGGGCGAGGGCGGGCAGGTGGACGCCGACGTCGAGGTCGGGCACCTGCTGGTCTCCGGCGAGGTGCGCGGCTCGGTGAAGGCGGCGACGCAGATCCACGTCGCTCCGGGAGGGCGCCTGCTGGCGGACATCCAGACGCCTTCGCTCTTGATCGAGGACGGAGCGGTGCTCGAGGGGCGGTGCTCGATGACCGGGGAGTCGGGCCCCGGTGGCAAGATGGGGAGCGAGTCGGTGGCGAAGCTGGTAGCGCAGGGCGTGGAGTAGGAAGTAGTATTCGTTCAAGAACGGCAAAAAGAAGGGGGGGCGATGGTGGCGGGGTGGGGTGGGTCCTCGGGTAGGGACCCCCGGAGCGGGCCAAGCGCAATCCCCACCCGAGTCGTACGCCCATGGCGGCCCGTGGACGAGGAGGCGCCCCCCCCACCAAAGTGCTGGCGTAGCGCGCCCCACCCCACCCCAGGGCCCCCCCCCCC
>CAZLBJ010000487.1:0-10089 GCA_964557755.1 uncultured Thermoanaerobaculia bacterium | reverse complement strand
TGTCCGCGCAGCCGCCGGGCGCGGGCGAGCCGCGAGCCGCGGCCGACGGAGATCGGTGCCGCCGGCCCCTCGCGGCCGGCGACGCCGCCGGAGCCGATGGTCACCGCCGAGGCCAGCGCCTTGACCAGCGGGATGCGCGCCGGGATCGACCGCGCGCCGCCGTGGAAGGCGTGGATGGCGGCGTCGGTGCCGTGCCCCTCGGCCTGCGGCGCGAAGCGGAACACCAGCCAGCCGGAGAGCAGGCCGCCGAGGGTGGTGGAGACCGGGATCCACCAGCGCTCGGGCCAGCCCGGCACCACCACCTGCGGGTCGAGGACGCCGGCCGCCGGCGGGGTGAAGCCGCCGACGCCGCCGAGCAGCAGGTGCTGCGCCAGCTCGACGGCGGCGTCGAAGGCGAGCGCCGCGCCGGCGCCGAAGACGCCGACCACGACGCAGTAGACGACCAGCCGGTAGGTCGGCGGGAAGAGGGGCCGCAGGTTGGCGATGGGGTCGGAGCTCGTGAAGGAATCTACGGCCGGCCGCGAGGACGTCATCCGGGCGCTCCTCGCAAGGCGCGGCGACGCAGGCATCGCAGCGCTATGTCGAGGAGCCGCAACGCCGCGAGGGCGTCCGGGGGCGTCCGTAGCAGGGCGGAGATTGCTTCACGAGCTCTCAGCCCTCCGCGGGGGCGGGCGGCGTCGCGGGGTCGACCGGTACCGCCTCCGGCGGCAGCGCCTCCATCACCGCCGGCGGCGCCGGTCCGGCCGCCACCGGCCGCCAGGGAACCGTCGCCAGGCCGGCCGGCACCCGGGTCACGCGCAGCACCGGCAGCAGGCCCACGGTGTCGTCCCAGTGGGGCGTCTGCCGGTACCACCACGCCCAGCGGGCGCGGGCGTCGCCGGCGAGCGCCGGGTCGGCCGCCAATGCCGCCTCCCAGCTCGCGCGCACCGCGCCGTCGGCGAGCATCTCGCGCACCAGGCGCTCGAGCACCCGCGGGTCGATGTACTCCTTACGCTCGGTGACGGCGGAGAGCAGGCCCCACGAGAACAGCGAGTCCGGCGCCTCGGGCTCGAAGAGCTGCACGGCGACCGCGAAGTCCGGCTGATCGGCCGGCACCCACAGGCTGCCGGCGGGGACGGTGCGCGTGCCGGCCTCGCGCTCGACCGCCAGCGAGGTGGCGCGGTGGGTGCCCTGGTAGGGGTCGGCGGAGTACGCGACGTCGCGGACGCGGATCGTCTCCACCGCCACCTCGGCGTGCGCCGTCAGCCGCTCGACGCGCAGGCCGTGAGCGGCGAGTCGCGCCTCGACCTGCGGCCAGCCGGCCAGCACGACGTAGCCGCGCGGCAAGGACACCGTCGCCACCGGCACCGGCGCGTGCAGCCACGGCACCTCGACCGCCCGCGTCTCCTCCCGGTAGCGCAGGATCGGCGCGCCCATCGCCACCGAGTCCTCCATGTACCAGTCGTGGAAGGGGACGAGCCTGGAGTCCGCCTCGCCGCCCGCCTGCCAGGAGAGCACCGCCTCGGACGGATCGGCGCCGGGGCGGCCGCGGGACACGGTGTCGGCCTCGGCGGCGGCCACCGCCGCCACCAGCGCCGCGCCGCCGCGCCCCGCCTCGCGCAGCAGCGCCTCGAGGAAGGCGCGGTTGGCCAGCACGCGCTCGCGGTACGGCTTGTAGGAGTGCATCTCGACGAGCACCGACGGCCGGTTGCGCAGCGGGTAGTAGCCGGTGGCGAAGCGCGGCTCGAGGATGGCGGATTCGAAGCCCTTGGCGGGGTCGGCGGCGTCGAGCAGCGAGACGTAGGGCCCCGCTGGATGACCTGCCGCTTCGGTGGCGGCGAGGGCGACCGGCAGGTGGCGGTCCATCCAGGCGTCGAGCGCCGGGTGCAGCAGCGGCGCCTCGGCCCACGACCAGGTGAGCACCCAGTCGAACTGCGCGCCGTTGGTGACGTGGTCGTCGACGTGCAGGTGCGGGCGCCAGCGGTTGAACAGATCGAGCACCGCCCGCGCCTCGGGCGACGCCGCCTTCAGGTGGTCGCGGTTGAGGTCGAGCCCCTGCGCCGAGGTGCGGAAGCCCATGCCCTGGGCCGGGCCGTCCTGCTGCGGCCGGTTGTAGGGCGACACCCGCTCGTGGCCGTCGACGTTGTAGATCGGCACGACGAGCAGCGTCGCCGCCTCCAGCACCTCCGGCAGCCGGCCGAGGACGAGGTCGCGCAGCAGCATCAGCGAAGCGTCCTTGCCGTCGATCTCGCCGGCGTGGATGCCGTTCTGCACCAGCACGACCGGCTTGCCCTCTTCGCGCGCCAGCCGGTGCGCCGCCTCCGGCGTGAACGCGCCCTCGGCGGAGACGATCACCAGCGGCATGTCGCGCCCCTGCGGCGAGACGCCGAAGCGGGTCAGGCGGACCGCCGGCGAGGCGGCGGCGAGGCGACGCAGGAAGGCCATCGTCTCGTCGTAGGAGGGGGTGGCGCGGAAACCGCCGGCCTCGGCCGGCGTGATCCACGCGTCCGGCGGCGCGGCGGCCTCGCCGCCCTCCCGTTGCGGCGCCGCATGGCCGGCCGCCGCCAGCGCCAGCACCGCCGCCGCCAGGCCGGTGCGGAAGACTCGGTTCGATACGCACATTCGCGTAGCTTACCCCCTCGCCGCCGCCCTTCCCTCGGCCTGAGGCACGCGATAGCCTTGCGCCGGCGCTGCCCCCGCCCACGACCTCCTTCCCATGACCCTCGGCGACCTGCTGCGGCATCCCGACTTTTGGCGCTACGCCAGCATCCCGCTGGTGGCGGCGATCGTCGGCTGGGGCACCAACTGGGCGGCGATCCAGATGACCTTCTGGCCGCTGCGCTTCCGCGGCGTCCGTCCGATCTTCGGCTGGCAGGGGATCATCCCCTCGAAGGCCGAGAAGATGGCCTCCGTCTTCGTCGACACCACCATGGTCCACCTCGGCACCCTGTCCGACGTCTTCCAGCGCATGGACCCGGAGCGCATCGCCGCCCAGGTGGTGCGCACGCTCGAGCCGCGCCTCGACGAGCTCACCGACGAGGTGATGCGGCGCACCCACGTCATCCTGTGGGACAACCTGCCGGAGATGATGCGCAACGCCGTCTACGCGCGGGTGCGCGAGGAGCTGCCGCGCCTGGTGCAGGACCTGATGCGCGACGTCGACCAGCAGGTCGAGCAGCTCGTCGACCTGAGGGAGCTGGTGGTGCGGCGGCTGGTCGACAACCCGATCCTGCTCAACCGCCTGTTCCTCGAGTGCGGCGAGCGGGAGTTCCGTTTCATCATCCGCTCCGGCTTCTGGTTCGGGCTGCTCTTCGGCTTCGTCCAGCTCGCCGTGTGGATCGTCCACCCGGCGGCCTGGGTGCTGCCGGTCTTCGGCCTCTTCGTCGGCCTCGCCACCAACTGGATCGCGCTCAACATCATCTTCCGGCCGCTGATGCCGCGGCGCATCGGGCCGTTCGTGGTGCAGGGGCTGTTCCTGCGCCGCCAGCGCGAAGTGGCCGACATCTGGTGCCGCATCGTCACCCGCGAGATCCTCACCATCCGCGACCTCGTCGGGTCGATGGTCGAGGGCCGCTTCGCCGACCGTACGCGGGCGCTGATCCGCAAGCACCTCAAGCTGGTGGTCGACCGCGCCGTGGGGCCGATGCGCGGCGTGGCGCAGGTGGCGGTGGGGCTGCGCAGCTTCGCCGGCATCAAGGAGTCGGTCGGCGAGACGGCGGTCGAGGTGGCGCTCGAGCCGTTCAAGGACCCGGCGTTCATCACCGACCGCGCCGACGCCGTGGCCGAGGAGCTGCGCCAGCGCATGGCCGGCCTGCCGCCGGACGAGTTCCAGGACCTGCTGCGCCCCTGCTTCCAGGAGGACGAGCTGAAGCTGGTGCTGCTCGGCGGCGTCCTCGGCCTCGCCGCCGGCTTCGCCCAGCTCCAGTGGGTGTTCGGCGGCGTCCCCTGGTAGGCCGCCGTCAGCGCAGCCGCGTCCAGCCCAGCCAGCCGACCAGCAGCGCCAGCGCCAGCAGGCCCCAGACCGACAGCGTCGGGATCGCCAGCGTCAGCGCCCCGACCACCAGCGTGGCGCTCGCCGCGCTGGCCGGCGGGCCGCTGATCGGCGTCACCCCGACCGTCGCGTCGACGGCGCTGGTGACGTTCTCGAAGCTGCCGCCCGGGTTGTCGAGCGGCACCTGCACGGTGACGTCGAAGGTGCACGAGCCGCCGCCCGGCAGGCTGCCGCCGGTCAGCGTCACCAGCGAAGTGCCGGTGAGCTGCGAGCCGAAGCCGCAGACGTCGGACTGCGGCAGGCCCACCGCCACCAAGCCGGGCAGCGCCGCGTCGAGGTCGTCGCTGAAGGTGATGCCGCTCACCGCGTTCGCGGCGTCCGGGTTGGTCAGCGTGAAGCGCAGCGTGGTGGTGCCGCCCGCCTGCACGGTCGCTGGCACGAAGGCCTTGTCCAGGTCGACGAAGGCCACCTCCAGAGGCGCCGTCGCCGGGCCGGCGGTGGTCGGCAAGCCGCCGTCGCGGACGCCGGTGACGGTGCTGGTGGTGTTGGTGTAGGTGCCCACCGCGGCGCCCGCCGGCACGCTCAGGATGGCGCTGAAGGTGCACGACGTGCCGGCCGCCAGGCTGGCGCCGGTCAGCGTCAGGACGTCGGTGCCGGTGAGCTGCGAGCCGGGGCCGCAGAAGCCGTCCGCCGGCAGCCCCACCGCCACCAGCCCCGGCAGCGCGGCGCCGAGGTCGTCGGTGAAGGCGATCTCCGAGACGCCGAAGGCGGCGCCGGTGACGAGGGTGAACTCGACGTCCAGCACGCCGCCCGGCAGCACCGGGTCGGGGTCGAAGGTCTTCGAGACGGCGAGCTCGCCGCCCACCACCTCCAGCGTGTCGCTCGCCGTGCCGCTCGCGCCCAGCGACGAGGTCAGCTCGCCGCTGGTGTTGAGGTAGGAGCCGGCGGCGGCGCTGGTGACGTCCACCGACACGGTGCAGGAGGCACCCGCGGCAAGCGAGCCGCCGGAGTAGGAGACGGCGCCGCTGCCCGGCACCGCCGTCAACGTGCCGCCGGTGCAGGTGGTCGCGGCGTCGGGCACCGGCGCCACCACCACGCCGGCCGGCAGAGTGTCGGTGAAGGCGAGGCCGGTGGCCGGCAGCGAGCTGGCGGTGTTGTCGATGCTGAAGACCAGCGCGCTGAGACCGGTGACCGGCACCACCGCCGGCGTGAACGCCTTGGCGAAGCCCGGCGGTGGCTCGATCTCCAGGCCGTCGCTCGCCGGGTCGCCCACCTCGAGGCCGGAGGAGGTCAGGGGGCTGGTGGTGTTGAGGTGGCTCCCCGGCGCCGCGTCGGCGGGCACCAGCAGGGTGACCGCGAAGCTGCACGAGGCGCCGGCGCCGAGACTGCCGCCCGTGAAGGTGAGGAACCCGGTGCCCGCGATCTGCGAGCCGGCGCCGCACACGCCGCCCATCGGCAGCCCGACCGCCGCCAGCCCGGGCAGCGCGGCGCCGAGGTCGTCGGTGAAGGCGAGGGACTCGACCGCGGAGGCGCCGAGGTTCTCGATCTCGAAGGTCAGCACCACGGTGCCGCCGGCCGCGGTCGGGCCGTCGAACGTCTTCGCGAGGACGGCGGCGGCGACCACCAGGGGCGCGCTGGCCGCCGGCGCGGTGACCCCGGTGCCGTCGATCGTGCCGTTGAGCGTGCTGGTGGTGTTGACGAAGGTGCCGCCCGGGGCGTCCGCCGGCACCTGCAGGGTGACCTGGAAGGTGCAGGAGCCGCCCGCCGCCAGGCTGCCGCCGGTGAGCGTCAGGTTCGAGGTGCCGGAGAGCGTCGAGCCGGCGCCGCAGACGTCCGGCGCCGGCAGACCGGCCGCCGTCAGGCCGGCGAGCGCCGCCTCGAGATCGTCGGTGAAGGTGAGTCCGGTCGCCGCCTCGGTGGGGTGGGCGTTGGCGAGAGTGAGCTCCAGCGTCACCGTGTCGCCGGGGCCGACCGGATCGTCGACGAAGTCCTTGCCGATCGACAGCGGCTCGACGACGTCCAGCGTGTCGATCGCCGGCGGCACCGTCACCGGGTTGCCGTCGACCTGGGCGCTCAGCGCCGAGGTCGCGTTGCCGTACTGGCCGGCCTCGGTGCCGGGCGGCACCGCCACGGTGACCGAGAAGGTGCACGAGCCCGAGGGTGCGAGATTGCCGCCGGTGAAGACCAGCGTGCTGGTGCCGGCGAGGCCCGAGCCGGTGCCGCACGGCTCGCCGGGCAGCATGCCGGTCACCGCCAGGCCGGGGATCACGGCGTCGAGGTCGTCGACGAACGACGCGTCCGTCACGCTCGCCGTCGCGCTCAGGTTGGAGAGGGTGAACTGCAGAGTCGCCGTGCCGCCGGCCACCGCCGGGTCGTCGGTGAAGCTCTTGGTGAAGGTCAGGCCGCCGACCTCCAGGGTGGCCGCCGCCTCGGTGCCGGTCACCGCGAGACCCGCCGAGGTGCCGGTGACCTGACTGGTGGTGTTGACGTAGGTCCCCGGCAGCGCGCCGGCGGGCACCTGCAGCGTCACCTGGAAGGTGCACGGCTCGCCGCCCTCGACGCTGGCGCCGGTGACGCTGAGCACGCTGGCGCCGCTGATCTGCGACGACGGGCCGCAGAAGCCGTCCGCCGGCAGCGCGATCGCCTGCAGACCGGCGAGCGCGGCGCCGAGGTCGTCGGTGAAGGCGACGCCGGTGATGTCCGGCGCCGCGGCCGACTCGCCCGCGCTGAGCGTGAGCTCGAGGACCACCGTGTCGCCGGCGAGCACCGGGCTGGTGAGAAACGTCTTGGTGAGGTCGGGGCCCTCGACCACCGTCAGGTCGTCGCTGGCCGGCGGCCCGACCACCGGCTCCTCGCCGCCGAGAAGGCCGCTCACCGAGCTGGTGGTGTTGGTGTAGGTGCCCGCCGGGGCGTTGACGGGGAGCTGGATGGTGAGCTGGAAGGTGCAGGAGTCGCCGCCGGCGAGGTTCATGCCCGCGAAGGTGACCACGCCGCCGATCAGGCTCCGCACCGAGCCGGGGCCGCAATACCCGTTGGCCGGCAGCCCGGTGACCGTGGCGGAGGCGACCTGGCCGGCGACGTCGTCGCTGAAAGTGACGCCGGAGATCGGGTCGGGGCTGGAGTTGGTCAGCGTGAGCTCGATCACCACCGCGTCGCCACCGGCCACCGGGTCGTCGAGGAAGGTCTTGGTGAGCAGCGGCACGTCCTGGACGTGCAGGTCGTCGACCGCCGGGGCGCCCACCACGGGCACGCCGTCGAGGGTGCCGGTGACGGAGCTCGTCGTGTTCGGATACTGCCCGGGCTCGGCGCCCGCCGGGACCTCGACGTCGACCTCGAAGGTGCAGGTCTCACCGGGGCCCAGAGTGCCGTTGGTGAGAGTGAGGAGGCTCGTGCCGCTCAGGCTGGAGCCGGCGCCGCAGGGGTCGGCCGGCAGCGGCGGCACCGCGGCGAGCCCGAGGAGCGTGGCGTCGAGGTCGTCGCTGAAGGCGATGCCGGTGGCCGCGAAGTCACGGTCGAAGTTGTGCAGCGTGAAGCGCAGCGGCAGCGTCGAGCCCGGCGGCAGCGCGTCGCCCACGAACTCCTTCGACAGCGCCAGGACGTCGGCCGCCACCGTCAGCTCGTCCACCGCGAAGCCGCTGCTGCCGAGGCTCGAGTTGAGGTCTCCCGTGCGGTTGACCTGGCTGCCGACCTGCGTCGACTCCACCTGCACCTCGATGGTGCAGCTCTGGTTGGCCAACAGGAAGCCGGCCAAGAGGCTCACCGTGGTGCCGCCCTCCGGCGCGGCGATGATGCCGTTGCAGGTGGTGAAGAAGTCCGCCGGGCTGGCGACCTGCAGCCCCGCGGGGAAGGCGTCGGTGAAGTTGACGCCCGTGACCAGGCCGCCGGTGGGGTTGGAGATCGTGAATGTCACCGTGCTGTCGGCGCCGAGCTGCACCATGGCCGGCGCGAACGACTTGGTGAAACCGAGCCGGCCGGCGTCCACCGTCAGAGTGGCGGACGCCGGGCCGCTGTTGCCGGCGCTGGAGGTGAGGTCGCCGCTGGTGTTGAGGTGGCCGCCGGGGGTGCCGGAGGTGACGTCGACCGCCACCGTGCAGGTGGCGCCGGCGCCCAGCGAGCCGCCGCTGAAGGTGACCGTCGTGCCGCCCGCCGGTGCGCTCACCACGGAGCCGACGCCGCAGTCGGTGGCGGCGCTCGCCGGCGAGGCGAGGACGACGCCCGCCGGCAGCAGGTCGGTGAACGCGAGGCCGGTGACCGGCGTGCCGCTGTCGTTGTCGATGAGGAACGTCAGCCGGCTGTGGGCGTCCGGCGCGATGACGTCGGGCGAGAACGCCTTCGAGAAGCCCGGCTGCGCCAGCGCGGGGAGCGCCGCCGCGAGGGTGAGACAGGCGAGGATCGAGGGCGGAAGGAGGTGCGTTCGGCGGCTCATGGAGACTCCAGCGCAGAGGATGGACGGAAAGGTACGGCAGACTGAGCAGAGCCAGGGTAGCAGACGCCGTGCCGAGCGGAACCCCCCGTAAGGGCGGGAGGTTTTCAGGCCTTGCTATGAACGGGCAAGAGGATAGTACAGAATTTGGACGATTGCGTCCAGAATCAAGAACCGCTGCCGGGCGGCCTGGGACCGCCGCCCATCAGGATGCGCAGCCCCTCCTGCACCAGCTCGGCGCCGGTAGTGGCGACGGTGCGGGTGGCGCCGGCGGCGAGGCTGGCGGCCTTGAAGTCGCCGACGGCGTCGCGCACCACCTTGCGCAGGCGCACCTCGATGGCCTCCCCCACCTCCTCGGCGGCCTGCGCCAGGCGGTCGTGGAGGCGCTGCTCGAGGCGCTCCTCGACGCGCGCCGCGTAGCCGCGGAAGAGGAGCACGGCCAGCGCCACGGTGAGCAGGCTGGAGAGCACCGCGGTGGCGACGATCATGATGATCTGGTCGAGCATCGGCGGCGGCTCCTCGGCAGGTGGGTGGTGACGGGAGGTCAGCATACCACCGCAAGTCCCAGGACTTTTCAGCGGAAAGGCAGTCAGCGAAGGGGGGGTTGCCGGCTCGCGGCCGGCTTCAGCCCCCCGGGCCGGTGGGCAGCTTCACCGCCGGGAAGAGGGCGGGGCGGTGAAAGTCGGGGGCCGCGCCCGGCACCGGTGTGGCAGCGAGGTGGCGGCGTCCTGCGCCGAGGGCGTGGACGCGGTAGGCGTTGGCGCGGTGCGGTGGCGCCGGCAGCCAGGCCCGGGGGAAGGTCGCTTCGCCGCGCCAACGGCGGCCGTCGAAGAAGGCGCGGAAGTCGAGGGGCAGCCCGTTCTCCACCTCTCGTCGCACGCCGGCCAGGCGCAGCACGAGGTGGTGGCCGTGCGGCGACAGCTCGATCTCGAGGTACGGCACCTCGGCGTCGCCGCCGGGACCGGCGACGAACAGCTCGACCACCTCGTGCTCCCACAGGCGCGGGGTCGGGCCGGGCGGCGACGGCGGCGGCGGGTCGCCGTGGAACGGCGCGTCGACGAGCAGGCGTAGCGCGGCGCCGTCCGGCGCGGCGACGAGGCGGACGACGGCATGCTCGGCCGGCGTCAGCGGCGCGCCGTCCCAGGTGTGGGCGATGGTCAGCTTCACCGCGGCTCGGTGACCCTAGACCCGGTAGCGTGCAGCTCGCGGCGCAGGAGCTGGCCCCACTTGCGGTCGTAGGGATGGACCTCGCGCACCTCGCGGCCGCCGCGCACCACCGGCCGGCCGGAGTTGGCCCAGGCGAAGATCGAGCCCTCGAGGTTGGCGGCGCCGGGGCGGCCGGCCTCGGCCAGGGCGCGGGCGAGGCGGGAGGAGCGATAGCCGACCGAGCAGTAGACCACCACCGGCCGCCGCGGATCGGCCTCCTCGAGCACCGCCAGCGCCTCCTCCACCGTCGCCGCGCGCACCGCGCCGGGCAGGTGGCTCACCGCGTACTCGCGCGGCTCGCGGACGTCGAGCAGCAGCGGCGCGCCGTGCGGTCCGGGCGCCGCCAGCATGCGCTCGAGCTCGGCGGGGCCGACCTGGCGCACCTCGGGGAAGCGCTCGCGCACCTCCGCCTCGACGCGCGGCAGGTCCTCCGGCCCGTGGCTGCCGAAGGAGAGCCACAGGAACGGCACCAGCAGCAGCGCCGCGGCAC
>CAZLBJ010000486.1:0-8022 GCA_964557755.1 uncultured Thermoanaerobaculia bacterium | reverse complement strand
CCCATGGACGTCACCGCCGACACCCACGTCGCCAGGATCGCCACCCGCCATCCCGCCACCATCCGCGTCTTCCAGCGCCACGGCATCGATTTCTGCTGCGGCGGCAAGCGCCCGCTGGCCGAAGCCTGCGCCGAGGCGGGGCTGGACGTCGAGGCGCTGCGCGGCGAGCTGCTCGCTGCCGAGGCCGGCGCCGGCGCCGGCGAGCGCGACTGGCAGGAGGCGCCGCTGGCCGAGCTGGTGGACCACATCCTGGTGCGCTATCACGGCCGGCTGCGCGAGGACCTGCCGCGCCTGTCAGAGATGGCGGAGCGCGTCGTCCGCGCCCACGGCGAGAAGCGCCCCGAGGTGCCGGAGGTGGCGCGCGTCCTCGCCGGCCTGCGCGCCGAGATGGAGGCGCACACCCAGAAGGAGGAGCGGGTGCTGTTCCCCTATGTCGAGCAGCTCGAGCAGCTCGACGCCGCCGGCGGCACCCTTCCCGGCTCGCCGTTCGGCAGCGTGCGGGCGCCGATCGGCTGCATGGAGGACGAGCACGACGCCGCCGGCGCGGCGCTCGCCCGCCTGCGCGAGCTGACCGGCGGCTTCCAGTCCCCGGCCGGCGCCTGCCCGACCTTCCGCGGCCTCTACCACGGCCTCGCCGAGCTCGAGGCCGACACCCACCGCCACGTCCACCTGGAGAACAACGTCCTCTTTCCCCGCGCGGTGGAGCTCGAGGGCCGTCTGCTGGGCATGGCCGGCTGAGCCCCCGCCGAGGTGCCTGCGGGCGCCTCGCGGGAGGCGAAAATCGGCCGGAGGTACGCACCTACCCTCTTGTGGCGGTGGAGGCATGTGATCTATAGTCAGCGGCCTAACGCGGACAACATAGGGTAGGACTACCTCGAGGGAGCGCGGGAGATGGGCCATCACGCCCGGCGGTTGTTGATCGTATCCATGCTGGTTGTCGTGGGGGCCTGGGCCCTCCCGGCCGCTGCCATCACGCACCAGGTCGACGTCCTCGTCGACCTCGACAACGACGTCGCCACCGGCTGCCTGGTGTCGACCGTCGAGGGTCCCTTCGCCGGCGTCGAGGAGATCCTGCGCACGATCGTCGAGACGGAGTCGGTGCCCGTTCCGTCGGCGCAGGTCGTCGAGGTGCAGCGGCTGAGCTGCGTCGGCGGCACGACCTTCTCCGCGCCCGTCCAGATCGACCCGGGCGATTGGGACGTCGGCGTCGGCCTCGGCGTCGGCGGCGCGGACGTCATCGAGACCTTCGCGCCGGAGAGCATGATCCCGCAGTCGGCGCGCGTCCTGCGCCTGGCGGTGGTGATCGAGGGCTCCGGCGACGAGGACGCCCTCCTCGTCACCGTCGCCGGCGGCGACGACCCGATCATCTTCGACCGCCAGAGCGTGCTCGAGATCCCCACCCTGGGCGAGTGGGGCCTCCTCCTGCTCGCCGGCCTGCTGGCCTTCGCCGCCGCGGTGCGCCTGCGCCGCCGGCCCGCGGTCGCCGTGCTGGTCCTGGTGCTGGTGTTCGCCGCCAGCGGCATGGCGTGGGCCGCCTGCGTCCTCGACGGCGACCCGTCCGACTGGAGCCCCGGCGACCAGGTCGCCCACGATCCCGCCGTCGGCCCCGGCTGCAACGGCATCGCCGTCGCCGCCCTCCACGTGCGCGAGGGCAACCCCGGCATCTGCATGCGCATCGACGCCTGCATGCTGTTCAACGAGCCGCCGATGGCCGATCCGCAGAACGTGTCGACGCCGGAGGACACGCCGGTCGCCATCACCCTCACCGGCTCCGACCCGGACAGTGATCCGCTGACCTTCACCGTAGTCCCCGGCTCCGGCCCGGACCACGGCATGCTCACCGGCACGCCGCCGAACCTCACCTACACGCCGGACGCCGACTACAACGGCCCCGACAGCTTCGACTTCCAGGTCGAAGACCCGTCGGGAGCGACCGACACCGCGACGGTCTCGATCACGGTCGACCCGGTCAATGATCCGCCGGTGGCGCAGGACGACGCCTTCACCACCGACGAGGACACGCAGCTCGCCGGCAACGTGCTCGCCGACAACGGCTCGGGGGCGGACTCCGACGTCGACGGCGATGCCCTGACGGTGAACACGACGCCGGTCACCGCGCCGACGAACGGCACGCTGGTCCTCAACGCAGACGGCACGTTCACCTACGACCCCGACCTCGACTTCAACGGCGCCGACAGCTTCGAGTACGAGGTCTCCGACGGCAACGGCGGCACCGACGTCGGGCTGGTCAACATCACCGTGGCCTCGGTCAACGACCCGCCGGTGGCCCAGGACGACGCGTTCACCACCGACGAGGACGTGCAGCTGGCCGGCGGCAACGTGCTGGCCGACAACGGCTCGGGCGCCGACAGCGACGACGACGGCGACCCGCTGACGGTGAACACGACGCCGGTCTCCGGGCCGGCCAACGGCACCCTGGTCCTCAACGCGGACGGCACCTTCACCTACGATCCGGACCCCGACTTCAACGGCGCCGACAGCTTCGAGTACGAGGTCTCCGACGGCAACGGCGGCACCGACGTCGGGCTGGTTTCGATCACCGTCAACCCGATCAACGACGACCCGACCGCGGTCGACGACAACTTCGTCGTCGTGGAAGACAGCGTCAACAACCCGCTCGACGTGCTGGCCAACGACGACGACGCCCCCGACACCGGCGAGACGCTCACCGTCACCGGCGTCGGCGCCCCGAACCAGGGCGGCTCGGTGGCGGTCAACGGCACCAACGACGGCCTGGTCTACTCGCCGGCGCCGAACTTCACCGGCAACGAGACCTTCACCTACGACATCGCCGACGGCAACGGCGGCACCGCCACCGCCTCGGTGACGGTGTCGGTGTCGGCGGTCAACGACGCGCCGGTGGTGGACCTCGACGCCGACGACAGCGGCGGCACCGCCGGTACCGGCTACGCCGTCGCCTACGACGAGAACGACGGCGCGGTGGCGGCCGTCGACGCCACCGACGCCACCATCACCGACGTCGACAGTGCCAACCTCGACAGCGTCACGATCACCTTGCAGAACCTGCTCGACGCCGGCGAGGAGCTGCTGGCGGCGACCAGCGGCGACCCCGACATCACGGTCGAGCCCTACGACACGACGACGGTGCCCGGTGAGGGGATCCTCGTCCTGTCGACGGTGACACCGCAGCCGATCGCCGACTTCGTGACCGTGCTGCGCACCGTCACCTACGAGCACACCGGCGACGACCCCGACACCTCGAACCCGCGCACCATCGCCTTCGTCGCCGACGACGGCCTCGACGCCGGGCCGGCGGCGATCTCGACGGTGACCATCACCGGGATCAACGATCCGCCGGTGGCGCAGGACGACGCCTACACGACGCCGGAGGACACCCAGCTCGTCGCCGGCAGCGTCCTGGACGACCAGGGCTCCGGTCCCGACACCGACGCCGACGGCGACACGCTGACGGTCAACACGACGCCCGTCTCCGGGCCGGCGAACGGCACCCTGGTGCTCGCCGCGAACGGCACCTTCACCTACGACCCCGATCCCGACTTCGAGGGCGTCGACAGCTTCGAGTACGAGGTGTCCGACGGCAACGGCGGCACCGACGTCGGCGAGGTGACGATCACCGTCACGGCGGTCAACGATCCGCCGGTGGCGCAGGACGACGCCTTCACCACCGACGAGGACGTGCAACTCGCCGGCAACGTGCTGGCCGACAACGGCTCGGGCATCGACGACGACGTCGACGGCGACCCGCTGACGGTGAACACCACGCCGGTGACCGCGCCGACGAACGGCACCCTGGTGCTCAACGCCGACGGCACCTTCACCTATGACCCGGACCCGAACTTCAACGGCGCCGACAGCTTCGTCTACGAGATCTCCGACGGCAACGGCGGCACCGACACGGCGACGGTGTCGATCACCGTCACCTCGGTCAACGACGATCCGGTGGCCCAGGACGACGCCTTCACCACCGACGAGGACACCCAGCTTGCGGGCGGCAACGTGCTGGCCGACAACGGCTCTGGCGCCGACGACGACGTCGACGGCGACACGTTGACGGTGAACACCACGCCGGTGTCGGGTCCGACCGACGGCACCCTGGTGCTCAACGGCGACGGCACCTTCACCTACGACCCGGACCTGAACTTCAACGGCTTCGACAGCTTCACCTACGAGGTGACGGACGGCAACGGTGGCAGCGACACGGCGGTAGTGACGATCACGGTCACCGCGGTCGACGACCCGCCGGTGGCGGTGGACGACGCGGCGACGGTCGACGAGGACTCAGGCGCCACCGCGCTGCTGGTGCTGACCAACGACACCGACGTCGACGGCGGACCGAAGGAGATCACCACCTTCAGCGACCCGGCCAACGGCACGGTGGTCGGCGTCGGCGGGGGTCCCTTCACCGACGTCACCTACGAGCCGGACCCGAACTACTGCAACAGCCCGGCGGGACCGTCGGCGACTCCAGACACCTTCACCTACGAGCTCAACGGCGGCTCGATGGCGACGGTGAGCGTGACGGTGATCTGCATCAACGATCCGCCGGTCTTCGCCGACGCGACGATCGACTACACGACGGCCGGCAACACCCAGCTCCGCGCCGGCGAGGCGGCGACCGGCAACAGCGTCGCCCACGTGGTGGACAACCTCGACGCCGGGGAGAAGAGCGTCCCGTCCGACCCCGACGGCCCCGGCATCTTCAGCTACTCGCTGGGCACCGCGCCGGCGAACGGCGACGTGACGGTCAACGCGGACGGCACCTTCACCTACGAGCCGGACGCCGGCTTCCACGGCCCGACCGACACCTTCACCATCGACGTCAGCGACGGCGGGGCGCCGCCGGCGGTGTCGTCCATCACGGTGACGGTCACCATCGTCGAGATGGTGTGGTACGTCCACGACGTGACCGGGGCGGACAACCCGGCCGCCGGCGACGACGGCCGCGCGACCAACGCCTTCGACTCGATAGCCGAGCTCGTCGCCGCCGACCCGGTGACGCCGAACGACTACATCTTCGTCTTCGCCGGCGACACGGCCGCAACGCCGCACGCCACCGAGCTGGTGATCAACGACAGCGGCGTCAAGCTGCACGGCGAGGGCATCGGCTTGACGGTGCCCGGCGTCGGCACGCTGGTGCCGGCCGGGACGAAGCCGCAGTGGGAGGTGACGACGGACGTCCCCCTCGAGGAGGACAACGCGGTCACCGTCGACGCCACCGCCGGCAGCTTGACCGGCATCGAGATCCGCGGCCTCGATCTCACCGGCCGCGACAACGCCATCGACGTGACGGCGACGGGGGCCTTCAACGCCGGGGTCACGATCAGCGACAACACGATCGCGAACCACGCGACGGCCGGCCTGGAAGGCGTCGACGTCAACGCCGGCGGCACCGGCACGGTGACCGTGGCCGTGTCGAACAACGTCCTGTCCGGCCGCGGCAACGCCTTCGACGCGCGCACTACGGTGGCCGGCGCCGCCCTGCGGGTGGACCTGAGCGGCAACGCCGACATCCTGTCGTCGCTGGGCAGCGGCGTGGTGATCGACGGCTCGCTCGGCGGCACGACCACCGTCACCGGCTTCGCCAACAACTCGGTGCACCAATCGACGGGCGGCAGCGGCATCCTGGTCAACACCGCCATCTTCGACGCCACCCCCGGCGGCGCGTACCAGCAGGTCTCGGGCGGCAACACTCGCGTCGGCGTCTCCGGCGACGCGGTCGGCGCCTCCGGCATGCTGCTGACCAACGTCAGCGGCGACCTGGCGTTCACCGACCTCGACCTCTTCGCCGGGGCCGGCGATCCGACCGGTGCCGGCCTGCGGGTCACCGGCACCGGCGCGGTCAACACCGGTGCCGGTACGGGCACGAGGGTGACGGTGACGCCCAACGCGGGCATCATCCAGACCACCACGGTACGCGGTGTCGACGTGCAGAACGCGACGCTCGACCTGCAGCTCCTCGACCTCGACGTCGCCTCGGCCTCGACCACCGCGGTGTGGCTGGTCAACGTCGCCGACGGCGGCGGCACCAACGCCGTCTTCACGGCGCCGAGCGGCAGCACCATCACCACCACCGCCGGCGCCGCGGCGGCGATCTTCAACGTCAGCGGCGGCAATGCGAAGATCACGTACGCCGGGACGCTGACCAACAGCGGCAACAGCCGGGCGGTGGCGATCGACGGCTGGAGCGGCGACGATGCCGGCGACGACATCCTGTTCTCCGGCGCCATCACCGAGAACGGCAGCGGGATCCTGGTCAACGGCAACGGCGGCAGCCGCTCGATCACCTTCAGCGGCGGCATGACCATCAACACCGGCACCGGCCAGGGCTTCGCCGCCACCAGCAACACCAACAGCGGCGGCCTGCACATCACCGGCACCAACACCATCAACTCGACCAGCGCCACGGCGCTTCGGGTCACGAGCACGACGATCGGGAGCTCGGGCCTGGCGTTCCGGTCGATCTCGTCGGGCAATGAGACTGCGGCCGCCGAGCCCACCAACGGCATCGTGCTCAGCAACACCGGTTCACTCGGTGGCCTGACGGTGACGGGCAATGGCGGCTCCTGCACCGAGGGCAGCACGACGTGCACGGGCGGCTGGATCCGGAACATCATCGGGGCCGACGATTCCGGTACGACGCCCGTCGGCACCGGCATCGTGCTCAACAACACCGGCAGCGTCTCGTTGACCCGCATGCGGATCAACGACACTTCGAACTACGGCATCCGCGGCACCAACGTCGCCGGATTCAGCTTCACGAGCGGGGTGATCGACGGCGCGAACGGCACCAATGTCAGCTCGCCCTTCAACGACGGCAGCATGATCTTCAACGGGCTGACGGGGACGAGCTCGATCACCGCCAGCACGATCCGGGGTGGGCACCAGCGCAACGTCAACGTGGACAACTCGTCCGGCACGCTCAACCTGACGGTCAACGGCAACACGATCAAACGGACCAGCGACGCGGCGGGCGACGACGGCTTCCACCTGGAGGCGGACACCTCGGCGAACGTGACGGTGGCAATCACCAACAACACCTTCGCGCGCCACGGCGGCGATCACATCAACCTGTCGCTCGTCAACAACGCGGTGGTCGACGCCACGATCACCGGCAACACCCTGCACGGCAACTACGCCGGGACACCCGAGGGCAACCATCCCATCGGCCTCGGCCAGGGGATCTTCATCCTCGGTGCGTCGTTCAACGGCACCTTCACCTACGAGGTGTCCGGCAACGGGACCGTCGGGGTGCCCTTCCGGGGGAACCGCCAGGGTGGCGCCATCCACGTCAACAAGGGCAGCGGGACGGCGACCTTCAGCGGCAGCATCGAGAACAACGTGATCGGCGACCCCGCGATCGCCGGATCGGGCTCCTCGGAGGCCTTCGGGATCATCGTCGGCGCACGCGGTGCCGGCGGGTCGCACACGACCCTGATCAACAACAACTTGGTCCGGGAGTACTTCGATCGCGGTATCGTGCTCGAGGCGGGGGAGGGGAGCGCGGCGCTCAACGCGACGGTGACGAACAACACGGTTTCCGATTTCGCGGACGCCATCAACTCGCTGCACGGGATCCACTCGGACAACGGAATTCTCGTCGGCGACACCAACGCCGTCTGTCTGCACGTCAGCGCCAACTCGGTCGCCACCGCCGGCAACGAGGCCCAGGGCGGCGCCGACATCCGGCTGCGCCGGGGGTCGAGCACGACCGTCCGCCTGCCCGGCCTCGTCGGCACCGACAACACCGCCGCCACCAACCATTTGCAGGCGAACAATCCGACCGCCACGTCGATCACCGTCACCGGGAGCACGTTCGCCGGTGGGGCGGCCTGTCCGCAGCCCTGATCGGGTGGCGATCCATCCACTGCGGTTGCTCAAGGAGGGGAAGGCATGGCAGAGCCGTTCTTGTCTGAGGTTCGAATCATGAGCTTCGTGTTCGCTCCCAAGGGGTGGGCGCTGTGCAACGGGCAGCTCCTCCCGATCAATCAGAACCAGGCGCTCTTCTCGCTCCTGGGCACG
>CAZLBJ010000485.1:0-4252 GCA_964557755.1 uncultured Thermoanaerobaculia bacterium | reverse complement strand
CCGAGCCGCTCGAACCCCCCGGCAAGGAGGGCGACCTGTCGCCGCAGCTCCCCGAAGGTGAGCGGCGCCTCATCCGCCATGAGCAGCGCCGGCCGCTCCGGGTGCCGTGCCGCCACCTCGTCCAGCAGCTCCACGACGTTGCCGCTCACCGGGCCGCCTCCGGCACCGGGTGCTCGTACAGCCGATACCGCCGCAGCAGCCTGCCGGCGCCGCCGTCGAGGGCGGCGGAGGGGTTGCCGTCGCGGATCAGGCAGAGGTTGGCGCGCTCGAGGCCGGCGGCGAGGCCGCCTTCGTAGGCGAGGCTCATCAGGGCGGCGGCGAGGCCGCTCCTGCGGTGCTCCGGCAGCACGCCGAGGGTCTTGACGTTCACCGCCCGGGCGCGGCCGCGGCGGAGCAGGAAACGCAGGCGGGCGAGCGGCCCGCGCCGGCCGCGCATCGCGCGCACCGCCTCGACGAGATCCGGGTAGGCGAAGACGAAGCCCGCGTCTTCGCCGCCCGGATCGCGGGCGATCCACACCAGCCGCGGGTCGAGCAGCGCCCGGCTGCCGCCGTAGAGCGCCCGGAAGTCGGCGCGCGAGATCTCCGTGTACAGGTAGCTCTCGTGGAAGCAGCGCACCGTCAAATCGTAGATGCGGTCCAGCCCCTCCTCGAAGCGCCGCGGGTCGAGCGGCGCGAACGAATAGCCGGCGGCGCGGGCGCGCTCGGCCTTCGGCGCCAGGGCGGCGAGGGCGCGGCGGGGCTGGTCGACGCGCAGGCTGTGGTAGCCGGCGGCGGGGACGAAGCCGGCGGCGAGCCACCGCGCCTCGTACCACGGCGGGTCGTACGGCTCGAGCAGGAAAGGCGGCTCGTCGAAGGGGCCGACGTTCAATCGGTAGCGGTGCCAGGTGTCGCCGTCCATCGGCCCCACCACCCGACCCTCGCCGCGCCCGCGCAGCCACGCCAGCCCGGCGGCCAGCACCGCCGCCGCCGGCGCCGCCGCCTCGACGCTCTCGAAGAAGCCGAGCAGCCCCAGCGGCCGGCCCGCCTCGTCGCACAGCCGCGGGTGCAGCCGCGCCACCACCCGCGCCGCCGGCCGGCCGTCCAGGCGCGCGACGAATCCGCGCTGCCGGCCGGCGAAGTCCCCGCGCCGCAGCGCCGCCCCGACGCCGCCACGCGCCGGCTCGACGTACCACCGGTCGCCCAGATAGACGGTCCGCGCCACCTCCCCGAACGCCGCCGGCACACCCACCTCCGGCGCGAACCCCTCCACCTCGACGCCAAGCCCCGCGCCTTCCGCCCTCTCGCCGATCCGTTCCGCCGCGTCCGCGACCATCGCCCGACTCTAGCAACGGCCTCGCCGGCGCTAGCGGTTCAGCACCGCCAGACCCGTCTCCGGGTCGTGGTGGCGCGCGCGGACGCCGCCTTCCAGGGCGAGCTTCAGCACCTGCGCCGTGTGCAGGGCGCGGCGGCCGGTGGTCTGGGCGATCTGCTCGCGGCACGAGAAGCCGTCGGCGATCACCAGGTCGCCGGGGGCGGCGGCGCGCACCGCCGGCAGCAGCACGCGCTCGCCGCAGGCCAGCGACACGTCGAGCTTGTCGCGCTCGAAGCCGAAGGCGCCCGCCATGCCGCAGCAGCCGGAGTCGGGCGTCTCCAGCTCGAGGCCGAGGTCCCCGAGCAGCGCCTGCTCGTCGCGCACGTCCATGATCGCCTTGTGGTGGCAGTGGCCGTGGTAGAGGGCGCGGCCGTCGAGGCGCAGGCCGCCGAGGCCGTTCTCCCCGGCGTCCTCACCGCCGTCCAAGCCGTCCCGCCGCAGCAGCTCGGCGAGGGTGAAGGTCTGGCTCGCCAGCCGCTCGGCGCGGCGGACTCCGGGCAGCATGGCGGCCAGCTCGTCGCGGAAGGTGGCGACGCAGCTCGGCTCGAGACCGACCACCGGCACCCCGGCTTCGATCTCCGGCGCCAGCTCGTCGACGATCCCCCGCAGCAGCTTGCGCGCCGTGCCGAGGAAGCCGTAGTCGTAGAGCGGGCGACCGCAGCACAGCATCTTCGCCGGCACCGTCACCCGCCAGCCGGCGGCCTCCAGCACGTCGACCGCGGCGTGGGCGACGGCCGGATGGAAGAAGTTGCTGAAGGTGTCGGGCCACAGGACGACCCGCTTCCCGGCCGCCTGCGGCCGCGTGTCGTCCGGCCGCGGCGCGGCGCCGCCGCTCCGGCCCGCCAGCGCGCCCGGCCGCCGCAGGGCGAAGCCGTCGCGGAAGGTGCGGCGGGCGAAGCGCGGGATGCGGCGCCGCTGCGAGACGCCGCCGAGGAGCTTCGCGAGTTGCGCCGTCCCCGGCGTCTGGGTCAGCAGGTTCACCAGGCGCGGTGCCTTCGCCGCCAGCCGCGCCCACCACCAGATCAGCCCCATCGAGTACGCCGCCGCCGGCCGCAGCCGCCCGCGGTAGTAGTGCGACAGGAACTCCGCCTTATAGGTCGCCATGTCGACGTCGGCCGGGCAGTCGTGCTTGCACCCCTTGCAGGCGAGGCAGAGGTCGAGCGCCTCCTTGACCTCCTCGCTGCGCCAGCCGTCGACGACCACCTCGCCCTGCAGCATCTCGAAGAGGAGGCGGGCGCGGCCGCGCGTCGAGTGCATCTCCTCGCCGGTCACCATCCAGCTCGGGCACATGGTTCCGCCGCCGCCGCGCCGGCACTTGCCGACGCCGACGCAGCGCAGGGCGGCGCGCGAAAAGTGGTGCTCGTCGTCCGGGTAGGCGAAGGCCGTCTCCGGCTCCCACGGCCGGTAGCCGGCGCCGAGGCGCAGGTGGCCGAGGATCGGGTAGGGGTCGACCACCTTGCCCGGGTTCATGCGGCCGTCCGGGTCGAACAGCGCCTTCATCTCGCGGCAGGCGCCGGCGAGCTGCTCGCCGTAGAGCTTCGGCAGCAGCTCGGCGCGCGCCTGGCCGTCGCCGTGCTCGCCGGAGAGGACGCCGCCGTGACGCATCACCAGGTCGGCGGCGCGGTCGACGAAGCGGCGGTAGGCAGCGAGGCCGTCCGCCGTTCTCAGGTCGAAGTCGATGCGGGTGTGCAGACACCCGTCGCCGAAGTGGCCGTAGAAGGCGCCGTCGTAGCCCGACTCGTCCATCAGCGCGCGCAGGTCGCGCATGTAGGCGCCCATGTGGGCTGGCGGCACCGCCGAGTCCTCCCAGCCGGGCCAGGTGTCGCCCTGGCCGGGGACGCGGGCGGTGGCGCCGAGGCCGGACTCGCGGATCTCCCAGATCTTCGCTTGCCGCTCGTCGTCGGTGAAGACGTCCGCGGCGACCACCGAGTCCTTGCCGCGCAGAAGGCCGCACAGCCGGTGGGCGCGCTCGGCCGCCTCGCCGGCCTCCTCGGCGCCGAGCTCGACCAGCAGCCAGCCGCCGCCCCGGGGCAGCAGCTCGAGGTCGTCCGGGTGCATGTGCTTCTTGCGCTGGTCGTCGACCAGGCGGCTGTCGAGGCCCTCGAGGCCGATCGGCCGGTGCTCGAGGATCTCCATGACGTGGTCGGCGGCGGCGTAGGCGTCCTGGTAGGAGACCACCACCAGGGCGCGGCCGGGGAGCCGCGGCACCAGCTCGAGGGTGGCCGACAGCACGGTGGCCAGCGTCCCCTCCGAGCCGACCAGGGCGCGGCCGACGTGGAAGCCGCGCTCGGGCAGCAGCTCGTCGAGGTCGTAGCCGGAGACGCGGCGCGGGATGTCCGGGTAGCGGCGGCGCACCTCGTCGCCGTGGCGCTCGGCGAGCTCCTTGAGACCGCGGTGGATCTCGGCGACGCGGCCGCCGGCGGCGAGGATGAGGGCGTAGTCGTCGTCGCCGGTGCGGCCGGCGGTGAAGCGGGTGCCGTCCCAGCACAGGACCTCGAGGCTGTGCACGTTGTCGGCCGTGCGCCCGGCCATCACCGAGTGCACGCCGCAGGAGTTGTTGCCGATCATGCCGCCCAGCGTGCAGTGGGTGTGGGTGGCCGGGTCGGGGCCGAAGGTGAGGCCGTGCGGGGCGGCGGCGGCGCGCAGGTCGTCGAGCACGCAGCCGGGCTCGACCACCGCCAGCCGGCGCTCGGGGTCGATCTCCAGCACGCGGTTCATGAAGCGGCTGAAGTCGAGGACGACGGCGACGTTGCAGCACTGGCCGGCGAGGCTGGTGCCGCCGCCGCGGGCGAGCACCGGGGCGCCGTGGCGGCGGCAGACCGCGAAGGCGGCCTCGACGTCGGCGGCGCTCTTCGGCAGCACGACGCCGATCGGCACCTGCCGGTAGTTCGAGGCGTCGGT
>CAZLBJ010000484.1:0-3925 GCA_964557755.1 uncultured Thermoanaerobaculia bacterium | reverse complement strand
GTGGTTGACGTTCGGGCGCTTGCCCCCGGCGGTGCCGCGGGACTCGCTGGCGGTGCCGTCGCGGTCGTCGATGCGCTGCGCGACCGTCTCGGCGAGGCTCTGGAACAGCGACGCCACGTCGTGGCGCGCGGGGACGATGTGACTCATCTCGGTGTCTCCCCTGGCTACAGCGTCTTGAGGTACTCGATCAGGTCGCGCTTCTGGTCTTCGCCGAGCTGCGTGCCGTAGGTGTGCCCCTGGTTGCCGTTGCCCGGCACCGAGGCGTCCTGCACGAAGCCCTCGCCGACCGCCGGCGGGCCCGACACGAAGCCCATGCGCTCGGGGTCGTAGACGTCGGAGCCGCGAGTGAAGGTCGAGGGTCGCTCCGCGACCGGCGACAGCAGGTCCCACAGCGTCGGCACCGAGCCGTTGTGCAGGTACGGGGCGCGCGCCCAAGCGCCGTCGATCGGCAGGTTGGCGTAGCCGTCCGTCTTGCGATAGGCGTCGAAGTGGAACGGCCCCTCGTCGATGGTGTGGAAGTCGTCGACGAGCTGCACGGTGAACGAGTCGAGGCGGTGGCGGTCGGTGCCGACGTCCGCCAGCTCCGTCACCGTGCCCACCTTGGCGCCGCCGAAGGCGTGGCAGTCGGCGCACTCGGCCTGGAACACCTCCCAGCCGCGCTCGGCGGCCGCCTCGTCGACCGGGTAGGGGAACTTCGGCGGCGGCAGGGTGAGGACGAAGTCGGTCACGCGCTGGAAGTTGTCGGTCAGCACCGAGTAGGGCGAGGCGCCGATCGCCATCGCGGCGGCGAAGTTGCGCTCGGTGATGGCGTTGTTGTTGCCGTCCCAGTGCAGGTACATGCCCTCGCGCGCCCGCTGGTTCCAGATCACCGGCAGGTCGACGGTGCCGATCGAGCCGTCGTCCGGCATGTGGAAGACCACCAGCTTGGTGGGGTTGAAGGTGTCGGTGCGGCCGCGGCCCTGCGGCGGCCGGCTCTTCTGCCACTGATAGGCCTTGCGCTGCACCGCCAGCCCCTGCTTGGCGAAGGGCAGGATGGCGGCGCGGTAGACCTGCGTCTCGAACCAGCCCAGGTCCTCGTTCTCCTCGATCTTCGCCATCAGGTTCTCGACCGTGAAGCCGTCGCTGGCGGCGCAGTCGTAGAGGAACCACTGGAAGCTCTGCAGGTCGAGCTCGTGCGCCGAGCCGCCGAGGATGAGCTGCTCGGGCGCGTCCTCGGCGGTGCGGTAGCTCGCGGTGTGACAGAGACCGCAGTTGGGCTCGACCGCCGGGTAACCGACGTGGCGCTGCGAGAAGCCCGCCGGCACGTCCTTGCCGTCCTCGTAGATCAGCCCCAGCGACGCCCAGCCGGCCTTCGGGTCCTGCCGCGCCTGCTCGCGGACGTCCGCCGGCAGCAGGTCGGCGCACACCTGCGGCATGACGTTCCACAGGTAGGTGGGGACGCGGTACGCCTGGCCGAGGCCGATGGCGCCGTACTTGAACTGCTCGGCGGGGTCGGCGAACACGGTGTCGGGCTCCGCCTTCGCCAGGTTCGCCCACAGGCCGTAGCCGAGGACCAGCGCCGCCGCCAGCACCAGTGCCGCCACCACGCGCGCGGCGGCCGACGGCAGCAGGTGGCCGACGTCGCGGAACAGGCTCCCCAGCCAGGCGAAGAGGTTGCCGGCGCCGAGGCGGTACTCGGCGGGCAGCGCGCGCTGCAGCGCCAGGCCCTGGGCGAGCGCCAGCAGGCCGGCGAAGATCCAGAAGCGCGACACCGGCCCGGTGAGCGCCCACTGCGACGTCTGCCACAGCCAGAAGACGGCGCCCAGCGCCCGCCCGGCGACCGTCATCCAGGCGTAGACGTGGTAGCCCACCGGGTCGTGCGCCGCCGGAAGCATGAACAGCGACAGCTGCACCAGCAGCATGCCGCAGTTGCCGAGCCACAGGAAGGTCGGCGTCACGCTGGTGCCGCCGAACTGGGCGGCGAACCACTCCGGTGCGAAGAGCAGCGCCGCGGCGCCGGCGAGGTTGGCCACCACGCCGAGCCACACCAGGGCGCGGAAGAGGGCGGCGGCGCCGTTGGCCGCCGGCGCCGGGCGCCAGGAGGCGACCACCCGCGCCAGGTTCGCCGCCGACAGGTTGTACTCGGGCGGCATGCCCTTGAGCAGCAGCACCAGGAAGACGACGCAGAAAAGGGTGTCGGTGATCCAGAACGTCTCGATCGGCCCCGGCAGGTCCCACACGAAGGCGGTCGAGATCCAGAACAGGCCGGCGACGCCGCGGCCGGCGACGGCGAGCCATGCGTAGACGTGGTAGCGCAGCGGGTCCTTCGCCGCGGGGACGTAGAACAGGCTGGCGACCAGCAGCAGCATGCCCGCCGCCGCCACCCACAGGTACGACAGCTCGACCATGCCGGGGCCGAGGATGGTCTCCATCATGTCCGGCGTGAACAGCGCCGGCAGCACGAAGCCGGCGAGGTTGACCAGGATCCCCACCCAGGTGAGGTAGCGGAACCAGCGCAGCCAGCCGTTGAGCGGCGCCGGGGACGACGGAGCGGCGGCCGGGTTCGCGGTGCTCATAGCGTGGCCTCGAGGTGCTGGAGGATCAGGGGGAAGACGTCTTCGGAGGCGTTCTTGCCGAACATGCAGTCGATGTGGCCGTAGCCGGGGACGACGAAGCGGTCGTAGAGCGCCTCGCCGTTGGCTTCGCACAGGCGCTCGTAGGTGCGCTGGGTGCTCTCCGGCAGGTAGCAGCGGTTCTCGGCGCCGTGGATGAAGCGGATCGGCATCTTCAGGCGGTCGAGGTGCGGCATGTAGACGTCCTCGCCGTCGTGCGACACCACCACCTGCTTGCGCACCATCGCGGCGAGGTGCTCGAAGGTCGAGATGTTGCCGACCCCGAACAGCTCGTGCAGGTTCGAGTGGAAGCGCTCGGTGAGCTGCTCGTGCTCGTAGAGCAGCGAGTACATGAAGGTGATGCGGTGGCACACCGGGTCGTGGCACTTCTCGCCCTTCGGCACGTGCACGAAGCGCAGCAGGTCGTCGTACAGCTTGGCCTTCCAGCCGGCGGTCGAGTCGACGTAGGCGGTCAGCGACTTGACCCCCAGCTTGTCGAGCACGCCCGGCAGGTGGAGGCCGGTCTTGACCTTGGTGAGGAAGGGGCCGACGAGGTCGGTCGCCACCTGCGAGCAGACCACCGAGCGCACCCCCTCGAGCCCGGCCAACAGCGACATGAAGAAGGTGTTCGAGCCGTAGCAGTGGACCACCGCCTGGATGGTCTCGGCGCCGGTCACCTCGCGCACCTTGGCCACCGCCTCCGGGTGGTCGATCGCCGCCACCTGGTCGCCGTTCGACTGGCTCTCCGAGGCGGCGAGGGCGACCGACACCCGGAAGTCGAACAGCCACACGTCGTAGCCGTGGGCGTAGAGGTACTCGAGCAGGTTGGTCTCGATCAGGTCGGTCGAGAAGATGCCGCTCGACACGCCGGCGCCGTGCACCACCAGCACCGGCCCCTTGCCGCCGCCCTGGTAGCGGGTGAGCAGCAGGTCGACGCCGTCGGAGGTGCGGAACGGGTGCAGCTCCGGCGGCCCGACGCGCAGCGGCCGCTTCTTGCGCGGCGGCGCGTCGGGGTCGAAGTAGGTCTCGCCGACGAAGACGCCGCCGTAGGCGTGCCACAGGACGCCGGCGAAGTACTCGCCGAAGCGCACCAGGCCTTTGAGCCTCGCCACGTCGCCGCTGCCGCCGGTGGCGCGCATGGTGGTCATCTGGCGCGCGAAGTCGAGCGGCTTGATGTGCAGGATGCCGCTGGCGTAGAGCGGCCCGCTGTCGTCCTCGCCCTGGTAGACGTTCACGTACAGCGTCGTCGTCTGCGGCCAGGCGGCGAGGATCGAGGCGTCGGTCACCTTCTTGAAGCCGTGGAAGAAGTAGGTGGCGCCCTCCTCCGACGACAG
>CAZLBJ010000483.1:0-5437 GCA_964557755.1 uncultured Thermoanaerobaculia bacterium | reverse complement strand
GCGAAGCGCGACGGCCGGCGGCTGGCCGACGGCGAGGTGCGCACCGCCTGCCAGCAGACCTGCCCCGCGGAGGCGATCGCCTTCGGCGACCTCACCGACCCCGACAGCGCGGTGTCGCGGGCCAAGCGCTCGCCGCGCAACTACGTGTTGCTCGGCGAGCTCAACAACCTGCCGCGCACCTCCTACCTGGCGCAGGTGCGCAACCCGAACCCCGAGTGGCCGGCGGCGGACGCGGCAGCGGCGACGGAGGCGGCTTCGTGACGCCGCGGCCGCGCCTGGCGGCGCTGGCGCTGCTCGCCCTCGCCCTCGGCGGCTGCCGCGGCTGCGTGTCCGACCGGCCGCCGATCCACCTCAACCCGAACATGGACCATCAGCCGAAGCTCCAGGCGCAGGAGGCGAGCGGGTTCTTCGCCGACGGCGCCGCCACCCGCCAGCCGGTGCCCGGGACGGTGGCGCTGGAGGACCCGGTGGAGCTCGACGCCTTCGTCACCGGCAAGGACGCCGGCGGCGCGCTGGTGGCGGCGGTGCCGGCGGCGGTGGCGGAGCGCTTCGGCGGCGGGGAGGCCTTCGCGGCGCGCGGCCTCGAGCGCTACGAGATCTACTGCGCCCCCTGCCACGGCGGCGACGGCGACGGCCAGGGCATGCTGCGCCGGCGCTCCGGCGTGGTCAGCACCGACCTGCGCCTGGCGCGCCTGCGCGCGGCGCCGGACGGCCATCTCTACGACGTGATCGCCAACGGCCTGGGCCTCATGCCGTCGTACGCCGCGCAGGTGCCGCCGGCCGACCGCTGGGCGATCGTCGCCCACGTGCGGGCGCTGCAGGCGGCGTCGCCGGTGACCGGCGAGGAGGCGGCGGAAGCGGCGGCCGGAGCGGAGACGGCGGGCGCGGACGCCGCTGCGGACGGGGCGGTGGACGGCAGGGCGGCGGACGGCGGTGCCGCGACCGGGGAGGCCGGGAGCGATGCAACGCCGGGCGCCGGCGAGTCCCCGCAGGCCGCGCCGGCACCCGCGCCGGCACCGCCGGCGGAGGAGGGCGCCTGATGCGGCTGCCGAGGCTGAAGCGGCCCGCGAAGGTCACCCCGGCGATGGTCGTCGGCCTGGTGGCCGTGCTGCTCGTCGGTCTCTACCTGCTGGTCCAGGGCGCGCAGCGCTTCGACGAGACGCTCGGCTACCGCTCGCCGCTCTCCGGCGACGAGGCGGCGACGCCGTACGACCGGGCGCAGGAGGCCGCCGCCGCCGAGGCCGCCGAGGAGGCGCGCACCCGCCCCTACGAGGAGCCGGAGTACCGCGCTTTCCCGAAGGTCGGCAGCCGCGTCGCGGTGTGGGTGGTGGCGCAGCTCAAACTGCTGTTCGCCGCCTTCGTGCTGGCGGTGCCGATGTTCGTGCTGATCATCGAGTTCGTCGGCTACCGCAACAAGGACCCGCGCCTCGACCGCCTGGCCTACGAGTTCACCAGCCTGCTGTCGCCGGCCTTCGCCATGACCGCGGCGTTCGGCGGTGTGCTGACCTTCCTGCTCATCGTCCTCTACCCGAAGTTCACCAGCTACCTGATGGGCGTCTTCTCGCCCACCCTGCTGCCGTACTTCGTGCTGCTCTTCGCCGAGGCGGCGTTCTTCTACACCTACTACCTGTCGTGGGGAAAGGTGGGGCCGCGGACGCACCTCGTCCTCGGGCTGTGCCTCAACCTGGTGGGCACGGCGCTGATGTTCGTCGCCAACGCATGGCTGACCTTCATGTCGACGCCGGCGGGCATCTCCGAGCAGGGGGCGCTGCTCAGCATCTGGGACGCGGTCGCCAACTACACCTGGATGCCGATCAACATCCACCGGATGATCGCCAACGTCGCCTTCGGCGGCTCGATCGCCGCCGCCTACGCCGCCTTCCAGTTCCTCAACGCCAAGACCCCCGAGGAGCGCGCCCACTACGACTGGATGGGCTACATCGGCAACTTCGTGGCGGTGTGCGGCCTGCTGCCGCTGCCGTTCGCCGGCTACTGGCTGGCGTCGGAGATCTACGCCTTCAGCCAGACGATGGGCATCACCATGATGGGCGGCGCCTTCTCCTGGCTGTTCATCATCCAGGCGGTGCTCATCGGCAACCTCTTCTTGGGCATCAACTACTACCTGTGGCTGGGCATGGGGCGGGTCGAGGGGCGGCGCACCGGCAAGCCGCTGATCCCGGTGCTGCTCGGCGTCATCACCCTCTGCTTCGTGGTGTGGGCGACGCCGCGCTCGCCGATCACCACGCCGGAGGAGACGGCGGCGATGGGCGGCTCGGCGCACCCGGTGCTCGGCTTCCTCGGCGTCATGTCGGCGAAGAACACGGCGGTCAACATCATCATCCTCGCCACCTTCGTCTCCTTCCTGCTCTACCGCCGGAGCGGCAAGAAGCCGACCGTGCGCTGGGCGAAGCTCGGCAACTGGTTCCAGACCGCCGTCCTGGTGCTCGCCGCCGCCGTCGTCGTCTTCCTCGGCATCCTCGGTTACTTCGTCGAGGCGCAGGTGCGCATCGGGCTGTCGGTGCCGATGGTGCTGAGCGTGCTGTTCGCCATGCTGATCGTCACCGTGCTCGACGTCCTCATGCTGCGCGGCGCCGACGAGACGGGGAAGACGCACTGGGGCCGCATGCCGGAGCGCGCCCAGTACGTGCTCCTCTTCCTCGCCGTCACCTTCACCTGGCTGATGGGGCTGATGGGCTACGTGCGCTCCGGGCTGCGCCAGCACTGGCACGTCTACGGCGTCATCCGCGACACCTCGCCCGACGCCTTCACGCCGACGCTCGGCTTCGCCACCAAGGTGGTGTCGGTGACGGTGCTGATCTTCTTCGCGCTGATCGGCTTCATCTTCTGGCTCGCCGCCCTCGGGCACAAGAAGAAGCGAGGGTACGGCGAGGTCGGCGAAGACGTGGCGGCGGCGCCGCTGGCCTCGTCGCCGGCGCCCGAGGCCGAGGCCGAGGGCGGGCGCCGGCGCGGGCCGCTGCCGGGGACGGCGCCGGCCACCGCCTCGGACGAGGCGCCGGAGCCGGACGGGGAGGCGCCATGAGGGTGCCGGTGGCGGTCAAGCTCCTCGGCCTGCTGCTCGGCTCCACCCTGTTCTACGCCTGGGTGGGCTCCCTGGTGCCGCAGAAGGAGGTCCACCCGCCGGAGGTCGTCGAGCTGGCCGAGGACATGTCCACCCAGGACCTGGTGACCATCGGCCAGGGCCTGTTCGAGGGCAAGGGGCTGTGCAACACCTGCCACACGATCGGCAGCTCGGGCGCGCTGCGCTTCCCCGACCTCGCCGGCATCGCCACGCGGGCGGCGACGCGGGTGTCGGACCACGACGCGCTCGAGTACCTGGCGCAGTCGCTGTACCAGCCGGAGGCCTACATCGTGCCCGGCTTCAACCCCGGCATGCCGGCCATCGACAAGCCGCCGATCGTGCTCTCTGACGACGAGATCCGCGCCGTCCTCGCCTACCTCCAGACGCTCGGCGGCGAGCCGACGATGACCATGGCGACGTCGATCCCCTACGCCGCGGGGGCGGAGGCGACCAGCGACGTCGACCCGCCGGGCGGCGCCGACGTGGCGGCGGCGATCGCCGGCGACGACACCGTGTCGCCGGTGTCGGCCACCGGGGCGGTGCCGGCCGGCGACCTCGACGCCGGCGGCGCGCTGCTCGCGCGCTACGGCTGCACCGGGTGCCACGCCATGGAATTGGGCGGCGAGGAGACGCTGGCCGGCGTCGGCGCCCGCCTCGACCGTGCCGCCATCCAGCGCGCCCTGGTCGACCACGAGCCGCCGCTGCCCGCCACCTACACCGGCCGCGTGACGCTCGCCGAGGTGCGCACCATGACCGAGTACCTGAGCACGCTGCGAGGTGAGGGATGAGGCTGTGGGTCGTCCTCGCCGCCGCCCTGGCGCTGGTGCTGCTCGGCGTCGCCGGCCACCGCCTGAAGCGCTTCCGCGTCGGCCCGCTGGCCTGGGCGGTCGCCTGGATGGCGGCGCTGTGGGTGGTGCTGAACTTCGGCTTCGAGGTGCCGGTGCCGGAGTCGGTGCGCCACATCTACCTCGGCATCGCCATCCTCGCGCTGCTCGTCTACCTGACCTCCGACCGCGAGCGCGTGCAGCGCGTCAAGGAGCCGCTGGTCGCCTTCCTCACCGAGCGCCGCTTCACGCCCTGGTTGGCGGCGGTGGTGCTGCTGGTGCCGGCGCTGGTGGTGGCCAACATCTACCTCGCCTCCACCGCGCCGCCGGCGGCGCCCGCCTTCGGCCGCTCCGTGCACCCGGCGCCGCCGGACCAGATGATGGTGCACGACCAGGCGATCAACCTGGTGACCCTCAACAACCCCTACCGCCACCTCGAGCGCGACGACCCGGAGGCCTTCGCCGGGCACCTGGCCAACGGGCGTCGCGTCTACTACGAGAACTGCTTCTACTGCCACGGCGACCTGATGCGCGGCGCCGGCATGTACGCCTCCAGCCTCGACCCGATCCCCACCAACTTCCAGGACCCGAGCACGATCAGCCAGTTCCAGGAGTCGTTCCTGTTCTGGCGCGTCGCCAAGGGCGGCCCGGGGCTGCCGGCCGAGGGCGGGCCGTGGGACTCGGCGATGCCGGCGTGGGAGCAGTTCCTCTCCGAGGAGGAGATGTGGGACGTCATCCTCTTCCTCTACGACTTCACCGGCCAGCGCCCGCGGGCGCGCCCCGAGACGGTGGTGGAGTGATGCGCGGGCACCTCCGCACGTTCGCCGTCGCCGCCTTGCTGGCCGCTGTCGCGCCCGCCGCCGCCCAGCCGGAGCCCGACCTCGGTAGCGAGGAGCAGCGCGCCGCCGGCAAGGAGGTCTACGACAGGTGGTGCGGCCAGTGCCACGGCGACGCCGGCGACGGCCAGGGCATCGCCACGCCGTTCCTGCTGCCGGAGCCGCGCGACTTCACCAGCGGCAAGTACAAGTTCCGCAGCACGCCGTTCGGCGCCCTGCCCACCGAGGCCGACCTGCTGCGCTCGATCCGCGACGGCCTGCCGGGCACCGGCATGCCGGGCTTCCCGGAGCTCTCCGAGGACGAGGTGACGAACGTCGTCCACTACCTCAAGACCTTCGCCGCCGACTGGCAGGACCCGGCGGCCTACGCCGAGCCGGTCGAGCTGCCGAGCCCGCCGCCGTTCTCGGAGGAGCGGGCGGAGGAGGGGGCGGAGGTCTACGTGCAGATCGGCTGCGCCCGCTGCCATGGCGACGAGGGGCGCGGCGACGGCCTCTCGGCGCCGACCCTGCGCGACGACTGGGGCGACTTCATCCGCGCCGCCGACCTCACCCAGCCGTGGACCTTCCGCGGCGGCGCCACCCGCGCCGACGTCTTCCGCACCCTCACCACCGGCATCTACGGCACGCCGATGGCCGCCTTCGGCGACGCCCTGACCGAGGACGAGCGCTGGGCGATCGTCGACTGGATCGTCGCACAG
>CAZLBJ010000482.1:0-9308 GCA_964557755.1 uncultured Thermoanaerobaculia bacterium | reverse complement strand
CACGCGCTCCGTGACCTGGCCGCTGACCGTGCGCGCCGGTCGCTGAGCGGTCAGAACGGCCACAGCCGCGGCACCACCGCCAGGACGATGGCCACCAGCAGCAGGGTCAGCGGCCCGCCGACACGCGTGAAGTCGCTGAAGCGGTAGCGGCCGGCGCTGTAGACCAGCAGGCACGACGGCTCGAGCGGCGTGATGAACGACAGCGACGCCGCCAACGTGATGGCGATGGCGAAGGGGCGGCCGTCGACCCCCAGCTCGGCGGCCGACGACAGCGCCACCGGCAGCACCACCAGGGCGGCGGCGGCGTTCGACATCGGCTGCGTCAGCGCGATGGTCAGCAGCGCGAAGCCGGCGAGCACGGCGTGCGGCCCGAGGTCGCGCAGCAGCGCCACCGCGCCGGAGGCGAGGAACGCCGCGGCGCCGGTCGACTCCATGGCGGTGCCGAAGGCGGTCATGCCGCCGATGAGCACGATCAGGCGCCACTCGATCGCCTTGTAGGCCTCCTCGACGGTGATCGCGCGCACCAGCACGGCGACCAGCGCCGCCGACAGGAAGGCCACCGACAGCGGCAGCCACTCGAAGCCGCCCGCCACCACCGCGGCGAGCAGGGCGGCGGCGGTGATCAGCCCCTGCCTGGGGCGCGGCACGTCGACCTGCTCGGCGCGCTCGACCACCCACAGGTTGCGGTCGCGGCGCAGGGTGTCGATGCGCTCGACCGGCCCCTGCACCAGCAGCAGGTCGCCGGAGCGCAGGCGCAGCCGGCCGAGCTTCTCGGCCAGCGGCTGGCCGCCGCGGTGCACCGCCAGGGCGACGACGCCGAAGCGCTGGCGGAAGCGCGTCTCCTTCAGCGTACGGCCCACCAGGTCCGAGGTCGGCGCCACCAGCGCCTCGGCGATGCGCAGGCTGCCGCGCTCGAGCTGCGGGTCGCCGGGCAACAGGTCGGCGCGGATGTCGAGGCCGGCGATGCGCTTGACGCGCATCAGCTCCTCGGCAGGCCCCTGCACCAGCAGCAGGTCGCCGGCCGCCAGCGTGCTCTCCGGCCCCGGCAGGAAGACGCGCTCGCCGCGGTGCACCTCGAGCACGCGGAAGCCGAGCCGCGACAGGTCGGACGCGAAGATGCGCTGATCCACCAGGTCCGACTCCGGCGCCACCACCACCTCGGACAGGTACTGGCGGATGTGGTACGCCTCCGACAGGCTGGCGTCGTCGCGCACCGGCAGCAGGCGGGGGGCTGCCAGCAGCAGGTAGGCGATACCGATCGGCAGCACCAGCAGGCCGACCGGCGTCAGCTCGAAGAGGGTCAGCGGCTCCGCCCCGGAGGCGGCGAGGAAGCCGGACACCGCGAGGTTGGTCGAGGTGCCGATCAGCGTGCAGGTGCCGCCGAGGATGGACGCGAAGGCGACCGGCATCAGCAGGCGCGACGGCGGCACCCCGAGGCGCCGCGCGGCGGTCAGCGTGGGCGGCACGAAGACCGCCGTGGCGGTGGTGTTGTTGACCACCGCCGAGAGGCTCCCCACCGCCGTCAGCAGCAGCAGCATCATGCGGCGGAGGCTGCCGGCGGCGAGCAGCTCCAGGCGCTCGGCGAGCGCCGCCACCGCGCCGGTCTGCTGCAGCGCCGCCGACAGCACGAAGATGGCGATCAGGGTGATGATCAGCTCGCTGCTGAAACCGACGAAGGCCTGCGCCGGAGTGAGGATGCCGCCGGCGATCAGCGCCACCAGCAGCAGCAGCGTCACCACGTCCACCGACAGCAGCTCGGTGGAGAACAGCACGATGGCGACGAGCAGGAGGCCGAGGACGAGGGCGATCTCCATGGCGCGGTCCCTCCCGGTGGCGACGGATTATACTGCCGGGGCGGCGGCTGGTCGGACAGTACCCCGGCGCCGCGGCGACGACCACGGACGACGATCAGGGACGGGGACGCGAGATGGCGAGCCACGGCCAGACGCAGCAGTTCGAGTGGGCGCTGGAGCGGTTGCGCCGCGAGTTCGGCGCCGAGCGGGTGAGCGTCGAGGTCGGCGACGACGGCCGCCGCCTCGCCGCAGAGGTGCGCCCGCCGGACGGCGGCGACCGCCGGCCCTACCGCGTGGTGCTCGCCGACCCGGTGCTCGGCGACGTCAACCGGGTGGCCGACCCGCACGCCTTCCTCGACGCCGAGCTCGGCTTCGCCCGCGCCTGGTTCGAAGGCAAGTCGAAGCGCTTCCGCACCTGGGGCTGAGGCCCCTCGACGTAGAAAAAGAGCGGCGGGGGATGAGCCCGCCGCTCCTCGCACCGGGTTCGGACCGGTGCCCTCGGCCGGCCGCCAGGGAGCGGCGGCCGGCAGCTCGTGCGGCCCACGCGGGGGCCCGGACGTCAGGCCATGTCCTCGTCCTCGTCCTCGGCCTCGTCGTCGCCCTCGTCGGCGGCGAGGTTGAGCTCGAACTCGTTCACCAGCTCGTTGTTGAACCACACCTCGCCGCGGTACTCGCCCTCGGACCAGCCGGCGGTGTCGACCTCGAAGTTCAGGTACTCGGCCTCGGCCTGCACCGGCTTGCTGTCGCTGCCGGCCTCCATGCCGTCGGGGCCGTACCAGACGAGCTCGACGTTCGACCCGGCGGTGACGTCGTCACCGACCTCCATGGCCACGTAGACGGTATCGCCCGGGGCGAAGTCGTCGTCGTTGGTGCCCAGGGCGATGGAGCCGTCCTCGGCCAGCTCGGTGCCGGTCGACACGTCGTCGATGGCCATCGTGCCGGCCAGGGTGTCGGTGTCTTCGTCGGCGCCGTAGCCGTCCTCGGCGACCGTGTCCTCGGTGGTCAGGGCGTCGTCCTCCTCGGCAACCTCGGTCTGCGCGCAGGCGCCCAGCGACGCCACGAGGAGCAGTGCCAGCGCCAGCATCAGCGTGGTCCGCCACGTCTCGGTCAGGGTCTTCATGATCGGTCTTCCTCTCTCCAGTATGGGAATTGCCGTCGGCTCGATGGCCGCGGTGTTTCATGGCACGTTCGGCGGCGGGAGGTGGGCGACCACCTCCGCGCTCCCCGGGGGAGACTGCAAGGCCAGTGCCACGGCGGCGGAGGCGAGAGGCGTCCTCCGCGGGGGACGTTCGGGGTCGCCGGCCTCCGGTGCGGCGCCGCAGATCCGCAGCGCCGGCGGGGCCGGACGCGATCTGGCACATGGATTGAAGCCACCGCCTTGCCGAGCGCCGGGGTCGCCTCAGCGGCCGCGGCACGGGGCCCCGCCGGCCCGCCCGGGCCGGTGCGGCACCGTGGAACGACGAGAAAGGAAACTCCCCATGACTCTACGCAATGACAGCTTCGCGCCCGTCCGCCGCGCCGCCGGGCGCGGGTTCCCCGCCGTCGCCCTGCTGCTGGCCGCCTCGCTGGTGGCCGGTTGCGCCACCTACCGGCCGGCCGAGCGCGAGCCGCGCCAGACGACCCGCGACAAGACCTACAAGGGCGCCGGCATCGGCGCCGCGGCCGGCGCCGCCGCCGCCGTGCTGGCCGGCGAGCGCGAGGCCGACGAGATCCTGGCCGGCGCCGCCATCGGCGCCGCGGTGGGCGCCGGCGTCGGCGTCTACATGGACCGCCAGGAGGAGAAGCTGGCGCGCATCCCCGGCACCACCGTCGAGCGGGTGAGCGAGGACACGCTGCTCGTCCACTTCGACTCCGACGTCCTCTTCGACGTCAACTCCTGGGCCCTCGACGGCGGCGCCCGCTCGTCTCTCGACGAGGTGGGCGGCGTCCTGCTCGAGTACCCGAAGACGGCGGTGGTGATCCAGGGCCACACCGACTCCGACGGCTCCGAGACCCACAACCAGCAGCTCTCCGAGCGCCGCGCCAACGCGGTCAACAACCACCTCGCGGCGCGCGGCGTCGACACCGGCCGCATGGCCGCCCTCGGCTACGGCGAGAGCTACCCGGTGGCCGCCAACGACAGCGCGTGGGGCAAGCAGCAGAACCGCCGCGTCGACATCCTGCTCAAGGCGAAGGCGCGCTGAAGGCTCTTCCGCCCAGCGATTCCGGCCCGTCCGTGTTGAAGGGACAGCGGGTCGCTGGGCGCGCGACCTATGGGACTCGCCCGCCGTCCCCGCGGTGCCACGCGTGTTGACGGGAGCGGCGGGCGGGAACCAAATGGCCCTACCGGGTGCTTTTTCTCGCGTTGGAGGTTATGGGTGGCAAGGGACTTGGTGCTGTCATCGGTGGTGTCATCAGCGTGGTCGCCGGATTGGCGACTATCGTCGGCATCAACCTGAAAAACGTCGACGAATTTCTCGAGATCCCGCAGCTTTCGGCGGCAGAACGGACGGCCATTGGCGCCGAGGTGCGGCGGGCGGCGGCTGACGGCCTCGTCTCCGCCGACGAGCGGGTCGCGCTGGACGAGCGGCTCGCCGCCCTCGACACCTACGAGGAGTCGGGGGCCGCCTACGTCGCCAAGGTCGAACCGGCGATGCTGGCCGCGGCGGAAGAGTTGCGCGAGGGTTTCCGCCTCGCCACGAGCGCGCGCTTTGCCGAGGCGCGGCGTCGCTTCGCCGAAGCGGCGCGCCTCGACCCTGGCCACGCCGCCGCATGGGCCAACCTCGGCGGCGCGGCGCTCGAGGTGGGTTCGATCGCCGAAGCAGAGGCGGCGTCGCGGCGGGCGCTGGAGCTCGACGCCAAGAGCGTCACGGCGCACTACAACCTCGGCGCTTGTTTGGCGCGCCAGGAGCGTCCCGAGGTGGCTATCGACCATCTCTCGCGGGCGCTCGACCTGGTGATCGACGGCTCGTCCAAGGCGGTCGACCGCAAGTCCCTTCTCGCCGATCTGCGGGAAAGTCCGCATTTCGCCCCTCTACGCTCCCTGCCGCGGTTCACCGAGCTCGTCCGGCGGCTGGAACATGCGGAAGGCTGAGGGAGTCCCCAGGGGGCGGCTCGCCGCGGTCCTGGCCGCCATGCTGGCGGCGGTGACCTGGGCCGCGGCGGCCCACGCGCAGGGCAGTCCGGCGTGCCGCCAGGCACGACAGACGGTCGATGAAGTGATGCGGCTCTACGCCTCACCAACCGCCGACCGAACTGCGCTGCTCCACCGGCTGGCGACCGCACGCGATCTCTGTCCTTCTTTCGGCGAGGCGTGGAAGGTCTCGGCCTGCCTGGCCCGCGAGCTCGGACAGGAAACGAAGGCGCGAATCTATACCGACCGCGCGGTCCTCAACGGCGTCACCGACCTCTCTTGCGGCGGCGGCGCGGCGCGACCGGCACGGATGGCCGAGCTGGGTCCGGTGCGCGAGAAGCATGCGCTCGTCGTCGGCATCGGGAGCTTCGCGGACGAAGGCATTCCCGAGCTGCGCCACACGGCAAAGGATGCTCGCGACTTCTACACCTATCTGGTCGACCCGCAGGGCGGGCGCTTCGATCCCGGCAACGTCCACCTCCTCGTCGACGCAGAGGCGACGCGGGCGGGGATCCTGACCGCGCTCCAGAAGATCTTCCTCGCCGCCCAAGAGGAAGACCTCCTCTTGGTCTACCTCAGCAGCCACGGCTCGCCCGCCGAAGGAGAGCTCGGTCTTCAAGGGGTCGGGTACATCGTCACCTACGACACCGATCTCGACAGCCTCTTCGTCGATGCGCTGGCGTTTCAGGACTTCTCGGAGAAGGTGTCGATGATCAAGGCGCGCCGCAAGGTGACCTTCCTCGACACGTGCTACAGCGGTCAGGCGCTGCGCCCAGGCGAGAAGACGTTGTCGATCACCGCCCTGGGAATCGGCGACGAGACGGCGAAGCTGTTCACCGCCGCGGAGGGCAGCTACCTGATCACCTCGAGCGATGCGAACGAACAGTCCTGGGAGAGCGATCGGCTGGAGAACAGCTACTTCACCTATTACCTTCTCGAAGCGCTGCGGCGCAGCGGCGATCCGCCGCCCCTCGAGGAGGTCTTCGCCGAGCTGACGGCAAAGGTGGCCGCCGCGGTTCGCGACGAGAAGCTGGCGCGGCAGAACCCGCAGCTCCATCCTCGCGATCTGCCGGCCGACCTGCGGATCGGCGCAGCCTCCACCACCTGGGTCGGCACGACGCGACCCGCCGGGCGCTGATTCTCTGAAAGGAACGGAGCGATGAGAGCGATTTCACGATTTTCGATCGGTTGGGCAGCCGGCGTCCTGGTGATCCTTCTCCTCCCGTGCTTCGCGGAAGCCAAGGAGAGCTTCGGCATGGTGAAGAAACTGGTCAACCTGGAGCGGCGCAACCCACCCCAGGTGCTGATCACCGGCATCCGGATCCATGTGGTCGGCAAGGGCACGGGCGGCGAGACGCAGAACCTGGCCGAGCAGGTGGCGATCAAACTCGCCAGCGAGCTGGTGCAACACGACCCGCGCCTCGATCTCGATCCCCAGCGGCCGCAGACGGTTGTCGATGTGACGGTGCTCGGCGACGAATACGAGACCCGCTGGGAAAGCCGCACGGTGCTGCGCCAAGAGGCGGCGGGCAAAGACAGGAACGGCAAGACGCAGTATCGCCAGAGAGAGGTCGTGCTGCGCTTCCTCATCGTCGACTACCGGTACTCGGCCTCCTACACCCTCGCCGAGCGCGGCAAGACACTGTTCGCCGACTCGCTCGACGTGGCCTTCAGCGAGGAATTCCAGGACGGGGAGGGTGCGCCGACCCATGCCGATCGGCAGTCGTCCGCCGTCCAGCACACCGTAGGTGAGATCGTCTACGCGTTGACGCCCACCATCGAGACCATCCGCGTGATGGTGCCGAAGGGCAGCTTCGAGAGTCTGATCAACCTCGCGGAAGCCGGCCTGTGGAGCCGCTACTCGGAGGCGCTCGAGTCCCGGCCGCCGCTGCCGACGCCGCGCGACGAGAGCTACCGGCAGTACGCGCTCGGCGTCGCCTACGAAGCGCTGGGCTACGGCGCCGACGACACCGACACGACGCTGCGCTACCTCGACCTGGCGGCGCAGCATTACAACACCGCGCTGTCGCTCCACCCGGCCGAGGACTTCTTCACCAAGCCATACGAAGGCTCGTTCATCAACGCCCTGGGGCGAGCCTCGCTCGGGGCCCTCAGCGACATGACCGGCAAGCGGGCCGGCGAGATGCGGCGGCGGGAGGCGATGGCGCCGCTCGAGCGGGTGCAGACGGCGATGGCGAAGTACCAGACGCTGCTCGGCCACGACGAGGTGCTGGCCGCGGCGGCGGCTCCGGCCACCGGCGCCAAGGCGCTCGGCGAGAGCCCGGTGCCCTCGGGGATGACAAACGCCGACCTCATCTCGATGGTGCAGGCCGGCGTGTCCGAGGACATCGTCCTCACCGCGATCGACGGCGCGGAGAGCTGCGCCTTCGACACCACGCCGAACGGACTGATCGCGCTCACCAAGGGAAAGGTCGGTGCCGCGATCATCAAGCGCCTCCAAGGACAGCCTTGCGGCTGAGGTGACCAGCGATGCGGAACCTCGTCATTCTGCTGCTCTGCGCGATCTCCAGTCTCCCAACCACGGCCTCCGAGGTCGGGGCGAAGGCGGTGTTCGAGGGCACCACGCACCTTGAGGTGTCGCCGACGGTCGGCCCGCCTCGTCAGGATCGGCGGCCGGGTTCACGGCCCGTGCCGCCGACGCTTGCTCGAAATCCTCCTGCTGGAGAAGCGGCGTCGGGGGACGGAGCCGCGGCCGGGGGCGCTGAGCCATTCCCGATCGCCGTCCGCTACTGCCTGCGCCGTGTGGACGGGACCGGCCGCATCCTGGGCGAAGCGCCGCTCGGCGCGGAGTTCCGCAGCGGCGATCGGGTGCAGCTCACCGTCGAATCGAACCGCGAAGGCCTCCTAGCGATCGTGCACCACGGGTCAGATGGACAGGTGGGTCTGCTCTACCCGCCGTCCACCGGCGATCTCGCCGCGGCACCGATCGAAGCCCGCAGCCCTGTCGTCATGCCGAGCCCACGACATTCCTTTACCTTCGACGCGACTCCGGGAACCGAGCGGCTGTGGCTGGTACTGGCGCGGGACCGTGCGGAGCTCGCCGCGCTGCCCCTGAGCCTCGAGATGGACGGCGCCGACCTCGCCGTCTTGCAGCTCCTGGTCGATCGCGAGACAGGCGCCAAGAACCTCGTGGTCGAGAGCCTGAACGATCCAGGTGACGCGTGCACCTACGCCGCGAACGTCACCGGACGCATCGTCGTCCAGGAGATCGCCCTGACCCACCGCTGACCAGCCCACGAGCGGGCGGCCGCGCCGCGCGGGTGAGCCGGCGCGCCGCCCGTCCCGACCCCCACCTCGGCGTGCGCCGGCCTTGGCGCGCTCGGCGGCGTCTCCGGGGACCAGCGCGGCGGGGAGGCCGCCGCGGCCGGCGGGGTCGCGGCAGCATCGGGGTTTCAGGCGGTCACCGCGGCCGGCGCGCCTCGGTGACGCGGTAGCGGCCGTCCTGGTGCAGCACCTCGACGTCGCGGAAGCGCTCGCGGAGCGGCGTCGGCCAGTCGATGAAGGTGTTGGTCACCATCACCTGCCGGCCGCCGGGCGCGAGGTGCCGGCCGGCTTCGGCGATCAGCCGGCCGGTGACCGCGAAGTCGGCGCCGTGGCCGCCGGGCCCGCGGTGGAACGGCGGGTTGGTGACCACCAGGTCCCAGGCGCCGGGAAGGTCGGAGAAGACGTCGGAGGCCGTCACCGCGCCGCCCTCGCCGTCCGCCTCCAGGCGGTTGGCGGCGAGGGTGCGGCGGGTGGCCTCCAGCGCCTCGGCGCGGGCGTCGGCGGCGTCGACGCACGCCGCCGGCCGCGCCAGGCGCAGCGCCGCCGCCAGCACGCCGCCGCCGCAGCCCCAGTCGAGCGCGGTGGCGAACGCCGGCGGCGTCCAGCGCTCGAGCAGGACGCGGGTGCCGTCGTCGAGCCGGCCGTGGCTGAAGACGCCCGGCAGGGTGGCCACCTCGACGCGCCGCCCCCAAGCCTCGGCCGTGTAGCGCCGCTCGCCGTCGAAGGGCGGCGGCACCTCCGGGGCGCGGCGATAGGCGAGGAGCTTGGCGTGGCGCCCGGAGCGCGACGTCTCGAAGGGCCCCACCCGCCGCTCGGCGAGGCGCCGCGACGACACGATGCCGCTCTTCTTCGCTCCCACCACCAGGACGCGGCCGTCCGGCTCGACGAGGTGCGCGACGCGGGAGAGGGCGCGCTCGATGGCTTCGTTGCCCTTGGGGAGGAAGAGGACGGCGAGGCCGCAGGCGGGCAGTGGCGGTGCCGCCTCGGCGCTGAACAGCAGCCGCGGCGCCGCGTCGCCGGCCGGTGCCGCGTCGCGGTCGGCGCGGTAGACCGCCCAGTCGTCGTAGAGCAGGCACGGCGGCGGCGCGGCGGCGGCGGCGAGCGCGGGCGCCAAGAGG
>CAZLBJ010000481.1:0-17756 GCA_964557755.1 uncultured Thermoanaerobaculia bacterium | reverse complement strand
GCGACGGCGGCGCGGCGGCGGCCGGCGACGGCGCGGCGGCGCGGTGAACGGCGGCGGGCGGCAACGGCACGGCGACGGCGGCGGCCGCCTGCCGCTCGGGGTGCTTGCTGCGGAAGGCGCGGTGTCTACCCATGGCCGGGTCCTTTCCGGGGTGACCTGGGACTGATGGCGGTCTGTGATTTCCGATCATACGACATTGCGCGCCCGCCGCCTCAGGCGGTCTTCTCGGCCGCCTCCAGGAGATCCCGCCACGCCGCCTGGAACTTGCGGCCATAGGGCGGCACTGAGCGCTCCTTCGGCGGCACGTCGGGCAGGAGGGCGGCGAAGTCCGGGCCGCCGGCGACCTCGCGGCTGCGGCTGGCGACGATCTTCTCCGCGTACTCGCCGGGCCACTCGCCGTCGTCCTTGTCGGCGAGCTTCGGGTAGCGTGCCGCGATGTGGACGGCGAGGGCGGTGCGGTCGTCGGTGAGGAAGTTGGCGTGGCGCCCGATGTCGTAGGGCAGGAAGCCGCGCGAGGCCTCGGTCTGGCTGCGCGTAGCGGTGAGCTGGTCGTTGATCAGCACGTTGCCCGGCAGGCTGGAGATCACCGGCTCCATCCGCGTCCGCGCCCCGCCGAGGGCACCGAGGAAGCGGTCGACGGCGGTGGCCTGCTCGCCCGAGAGCAGCGAGCGGTCCAGCGTCTCGATGAACGCGTCGAACGTCTTGGCGGCCTTGGTGAACTCCTCCTGCGCCTTCTTCTCTCCCGCTGTCCCGAGCGCCTCCTCGACCTCCCAGTGAGCGAGCCAAAGGCTCCTGAAATTGCCGAAGAGGCCCTCTTCGCTGAGGCGCTTGACCTCTTCGTAGGCATCCCAGATCGCCTGCTGGGCCGCCACGACTTGCTCCTTGCTCGGCTTCACGGAGGGCGCCAGGCGGAACGCCGTGGCGCCGACCACGCGGAGGCTCTTGTCGCCGCTGGACAGGCCGATGGTGGTCTCGCCGGGAGCGCCGAAGCGGCCGCTGACGTCGCGCTCCGGCACCAGGCCGGCCATCACGTCCTTCAGCAGCTCGAAGGTCTTGTTGTCCTGGCCGACTCCGTAGACCATCAGGTCGCCCTCGAGCGTGTCCTGGTCGATCGTCACCTGGACCTTGCCAGCCTCGGCCTTGACCGCGTCCGGCCCGACACGGCCGAAGTAGATGCCCTCGAACCTCGTCGTCTCCGGCAGGAAGCGCTCGACGACGCCGCGGAACATCTCGTTCCGCTGCGCCTTGTACAGCGGTACGAGCAGCTTCTTCACCCGCTCGATCTCCTTGTCCACCTTTCCCTTGGCCGTGTCCGAAGCGTCGGCCTTGAAGCCCGCCTTCGCGAAGTCCGTGGGCTTCAACGAGCGCAGGAAGGGCAGGTAGGCGGCGAGGTTGAAGAAGCCGGGGAGGAACTTGGCCCCGCTGTTGCCGACGATCCAATGCACCTTGTAGCCCTTGTTGAGGGCGTCGAAGGCGACGTCGATGGCGCCGTTGCCGCCCGACAGGACGATGGTGATCTTGCTCTTGTCGCTCTCCTCGCTGCCGATCCTCACCCCGCCGACGGTCTTCTCGATCTTCCCCGCCACCTTGGTGAAGAGGTCCATGTCCATCACCTGCTTCGCCCCGACCTGTCCCTCCTCGCGGGCGATCAGCGGCTCGTCGATGCCCCGCGAGGTATGGGCGCCGACGCCGATGCCGGCCACCACCTTCTCCGCGTAGTAGGGATCGTCCTCGCCTTCCACCCATATCCAGTAGAGTCCGACCGGGCTGCGATCGAAGAGGACGACCGGCTTGCCTACGCGGGCCATGCCGGACGCGGCGAGGACCTGTTCGATGAGCTCCGAGAACTTCCCCCGTTCGAGGAAGACGTCGTCGACGACCCCCGAGCGCGTATCGCCGAGGAACCGGCGCATCGGCGTGATCATGTGCTCGGGATGGGCCACCACGCCGGGGCCGCGGGTGCCGGCCCACGGTTGAACGGTACCGACGATCAACGACTCCTCGGGCTTGACGTTGGGGCTCCGGGTGGCGATCTCGTAGGCAATGCTCGCCCCGGCGCCGAGGTAGACGGTGCGGAAGGTGCGCTCCGGCCGGGGCGTCCGCTCCCGCCGCTCCTGCCACTTCTTCTGCTCCTCGACGACCGCCGCCTCCTGCTCCTCGATGCGCTGCGTCTCCGGCTCCGGCGCCACCTTGTCGGGACGCTTCACCAGCCGCTCCCCGCCCTCCTTCCTGCGCATGAGCTGCTTGCGCATCTCGTAGGCGAGGAGGACGATGTGCTGGTCGTCGTTGAAGTCGACGAGCCCGTAGTCGATCGGGCTCTCCTGGACCAGGACCACACCTTCCTCGAGCTCGCTCCAGGACAGCTCGGGGACCGTCTCGCCCTTGTCCCGCAAGCTGTCGAGCCGCCAGCTCAGCCGCGTGTGGATGCCGCTCCTCGGCGGCGGCAGGAGGGTGTCGACGAACGTGATCTTGCGTTGCACAGCGCCGGTGATCCGGTGCCCGAGGCGCTCCGCGCGCGCCAAGGACGCCGGCTCGGCCGGGGCCGCGGCCGAAGGCGCGGCCGCCGCCGCCGCCTCGCCCGTCGGCCCGGCCGGCGCCTGGCCGGCCTGCCGCGTACCGCTGTGCACCGCCTCCCTCACACCCACTCCCGCGTCTCCGCCTCGGCCAGCGGGCGGCCGATTTTGGCGAGCTCGCGGTGGGCGGCGGTCTGCAGGTCGGCCATGGTCACCGCGCGGCCGGCGTCGGCGGCGAGGAAGGCGGCGTGCAGCGCGATGTTGCGGATGTGGCCGCCGGCGGCGTTGAGGTTGGCCAGGCGGTCGAAGTCGAGGCCGGCCACCGGCAGGGCCGGCGGGAAGGCGCGGCGCCACAGCTCGCGGCGCTGCGCCACGTCGGGGAACGGGAACTGGACGATGAAGCGCAGCCGCCGGCGGAAGGCCGGGTCGAGGGCGTCGGGCAGGTTGGTGGTGAGCACCGCCAGTCCGCGGTAGCTCTCCATGCGCTGCAGGAGGTAGGAGACCTCGATGTTGGCGTAGCGGTCGTGGCTGTCCTTGACCTCGCTGCGCTTGCCGAACAGGGCGTCCGCTTCGTCGAACAGCAGGATGGCGCCGCCGGCCTCGGCGGCGTCGAAGATGCGCTGCAGGTTCTTCTCCGTCTCGCCGATGTACTTGCTGACCACCGACGAGAGGTCGATGCGGTAGAGGTCGAGCGCCAGCTCGCGCGCCACCACCTCGGCGGCCATCGTCTTGCCGGTGCCGCTGGGGCCGCCGAAGAGGGCGGCGACGCCGTGGCCGCGCGAGCTGGCGGCGCCGAAGCCCCAGCGGCGGTAGACGATGCCGCGGCGGCGCACGTGGGCGACGATCTCGGTAAGCGAGCGGCGCTGTTCGGCGGGCAGCACCAGGTCGTCCCAGCCGGCGCGCGCGTCGATGCGCTCCGCCAGGTCGTCGAGGGCGGGGCGCACGCGCACGCGGCAGGTGTGCCACAGGGCGGCGTCGAGGCCGCCGTCGCCGTTCGTCTCGGCGGCCCCCGGCTCGGCGCCCTCCGCCGCCCGCTCGCCGTCCATCCGCCCGAGCGCCTCGACGCAGGCGCTGCGGATCTCCGAGGCGCTGAGGCTGAAGCTGTCGACCAGCGCCTCGATGCGCTCCTCGAGCCGCGGGTCGACGCCGTCCAGGCCGTCCCCGCCGTCCGCATCGTCCATGCCGTCCTCCGCCGCCGGCGCCCCGGCGGCGAGCAGGCGGGCGAGGCCGTGGCGCCAGGCTTCGCGCTGCTCCTCGAGGCCGGGCCGCTCGACGTGCAGCGACAGGACCGGCCGCTGGCGCGGCGGCAGGCGGCGCTGGCGGCTGACCACCAGCGCCGAGCGCGCCTGGTCGACGAAGCGGCGCAGCGCCGCCTCCTGGGGGTCCTCGGGCCGCAGGTCGTCGGCGGCGAGCAGCAGCACCGAGCGCGACAGCAGCGACTCGCGGTGCCACAGCCGCAGCAGGGCGTCGAGGTCGCCGGCGGCGGCGGGCAGCGCCTCGGCGGCCATCGCCTGCAGGCGCACGCCGAGCAGCGCGCAGGCGGCGGCCGCCACCTCGCGCTTGCCGCGCGGATCGCCGCCCAGCAGCTCGGCCACCGGGAAGTCGGCGCCGCCGCCGGTGTGCCGCCAGGTGCGCGCGAGCTGCTCGGCCAGGCGGCGGTGCGAGGGCACCAGCTCGCCGGCCTCGACCGCCACCGGCTCGACCAGCCCGGCCAGCCGCTGGTCACGGCTGTCGAGTCCGAGGAGCCGGTGGAGGATGCGCTCGTCGATGTGCAGGCGGGCCTCGGTGAGGCCGGCGTCGGGGGCGAGGCGCACGAGCTGCCACCAGCGCAGCGGCGCGTCCGGCAGCAGGGCGGGCCAGCTCGCTCCCGGCAGCGCCGCCAGGGCGAGGCCGAAGGTCGGGTAGTCGCGGGCGGCGTGCACCTGGGCGCGGGCGCACAGCGGCGCGAAGGCGGCGTCGAGCTCCATGCCGGCGCACAGCAGCAGCACGTCGCGCTCGAAGGGCGAGAGGTCGAACAGGCGGCACAGCTCGGCGAGTCCGTCCGCCTCGCCGCCGGCGGCGGAGAGCGAATCCGGGATCTCGGCCGGCAGCGGCGCCGGCTGCTCGGGCTCGCGGCGGGCGTGCGCCTCCAGGGCGGCGCGCACCTGCGCCAGCCCGGCGGCGAGCGGGTCCGGCCCGCCGCCCGCGGCGTCGAGACGCTCGTCCTCCACCGGCGGCCCGGCCTTCAGGCCGCGGTGAATTGATCGTGGGGCTGCATGCAATTCATTATAGACTTGAGCCCCTTCGAAGACTGGAACTGGATTGGACGGGCGAGGCCGGCCGCTGCCGCCGGCCGGACGCCGAGGAATGGAACGCAGTACCGCCATGCGCCGAACCGTCGTAGAGCCGTACCACCGCCGCCGTCTCCACCGCATCCTGGCCGCCGCCGCGGCCGCCGCCCTGCTCGCCCTGCCCGCCTGCGACAAGTCGAACCCGGTGGAGCCGGCGACGGGACCCTCCGGAGGAGGAGGCGGCGGCTCGAGCTCCGGCACCTACACCGTGCGCATCTCCGCCTCGCCGGCGTCGCTGGCCGCCGGCACCTCGGGCACGCTGACGCTCACCGTGCAGCGCAAGTCCGACGCCGCGGCGCCGGCCGACGGCTCGCAGGTGTCGCTCAACACCAGCCTCGGCTGGTTCAGCCTCAACTCCGCCGGCAAGCCGGTGCAGTCGGCCACCCTGACGCTGGTCGACGGCGCCGCCCAGACGCCGCTGTTCGCCGGCGACGAGCTCGGCACCGCCGACGTCCTCGCCGCCTTCGACGACTCGACCGGCAGCGTCTCGGTGCCGGTCACCGACCCCGAGGTGCCGGCCTTCTTCGTCTCCGGCGTCAGCCCCGGCGTCGGCTCCGGCCAGGGCGGCGACACGGTGACGATCTCCGGCACCGGCTTCACCGAGCCGCTGCGCGTCACCTTCGGCGACGCCGTGGCCGACGTGACGGAGGTGACCGACGCTGCCATCGTGGCGACGACGCCGGCCGCGGTGCCGGCGCTGTCGAGCAACGAGTCGCGCCGCGTCGACGTGGCGGTGACCATCGACCTCGACGAGGAGGCGCCGCGCACCGACTCGCTGAGCGGCGGCTTCGTCTACTCCCAGGGCGGCGGGCCGTTCAACCAGCCGGCGGTCTTCTCGCTCAGCCCGACGCAGGGGCCGAACAGCGGCGGCACGGAGGTGACGATCAGCGGCCAGGGCTTCGAGCCGAACGCGCGCGTCTTCTTCGGCTTCGCCCAGGGCTCGGGCTTCGACGGCGTGCCGGCGAAGGTGGTCGCGGCGCCGGGCGCCGACGGCGCCTTCATCACCGTCGAGTCCCCCGCCGCCTCCGGCGCCGGCCAGGCGCTGCTCAACCAGACGGTGGACGTCCAGGTCGAGAACCCGCGCACCGGGCTGACGGCGGTCAAGACGGCGGCCTTCCGCTACGGCATCGGTAGCGGCGGCGGCCTGCAGGTGACCGACGTGTCGCCGCGCAGCGCCGCCTACACCGGCCTCGGCGCCTCAGGCGCACCGGTGGCCGTCACCCTGCTCGGCCAGGGCTTCGGCAGCGCCGGCAACTCCGACCTGCGCGTCACCCTGGCGGGCGTCGGCCAGGGCACGCCCACGGTCATCAGCGACACGGAGCTCCGCTTCGACCTCGTTGCGGCACGGCTGTCGGGTTGCTCGCCGCCCAGCGGGCCGGCGGAGGTCACCAACGTCGTCACCGGCGACTCCGGCGCCAGCTCGGCCACCTTCGCCTACACGGTCGAGGCGCCGCAGCTCACCGGCGTGTCGCCGATCTCGGGGCCGGCGGCCGGTGGCGGCACGCTGACGCTGTCGGGCAGCGATCTCCTGGGCACCGGCGCGGCCTCGGAGACGGTGCAGGTGACCGTCGACGGCGTACGGGCGGCGGTGGGCTCGATGAGCGCCACGCAGGTACAGGCGACGATCCCCGCCTTCACCGGCACCTTCAGCGAGCAGGACTGCGACGAGAACGGCGACGGCACGGCCGGCAAGCAGTTCGTGGCGCAGGCGGTGGACGTCGTCTTCACCAACGCGGCCAGCGGCTGCAGCGACACCCTGGCGCGCGCCTTCAGCTACCAGCCGGCGGACACCAGCTGCCGCGAGTCGGAAACGCCGGAGCTGGTGGCCGACTTCACCTTCGTCGCCAGCGGCCTGACGGTGAACTTCCACAACACCTCGCAGGGCCAGCCGACCGAGTTCTTCTGGGATTTCGGCGACGGCACGACGGGCATCGAGACGACGCAGGAGGACCCGACGCACATCTACGCCATGGCCGCCACCTACACGGTGACGCTGTTCGTCGAGGACGCCGACGGCCAGCAGGCACAGGTGAGCAAGTCGGTGACGGTGACGGAGTGAGAACTCGTGGAGAGACCCGCGGGGCGCGCTCGGGCGCGATCCGCCGGGGATGACGGACGTCCGCTGCAGGGAGGGAAGACCATGATCGACGTCGACCGGCCGGGCCGCCCCGGCCCCGGCCAGACCCGCGCGCGGGCCACTGTCCTGCAGCTGCCTCTCCCGCGGCGCCTGCTCCTGCTGCTGCCGCTCCTGCTCGCCGCCCCGGCGGCCCACGGCGGCGGCTTCGCCCTCTTCGACCAGGGGGCCAAGGCGATGGGGCTGGCCGGCGCCTTCACCGCCCAGGCCGACGACGGCTCGGCGGTGTTCTACAACGCCGGCGGGCTGGCGCTGCTCACCGAGGGCTCGATGTCCGGCGGCGGCGTCGTTCAGGGGCTCGGCGACGCACAGGTGCAGGGGCTGCCGCCCGGCCTCGCCGCCGGCGGCACCGGCGAGGAGGCGACGGTGCTCGAGGTCCCCGGCGTCCACGCCTACTGGGTGCAGCCGCTGCGCCCGCGGCTGGTCTTCGGCGTCGGCCTCGACACGCCGTTCTACCTGTCGACCGACTGGGACCGGCCGGACGACTTCCCCGGCCGCACCCTGAACCTAGACTCCGAGCTGCGCGCCCTCGACGTCAACCCGGCGGTGGCGGTGCGCATCGGCCGCAGCCTCGGCCTCGGCTTCGGCGTCGTGCTGCGCGCCTCCGAGATTACCCACGAGCGCCGCCTCCAGCGCGTCGAGCCGCTGAGCCAGGAGCTGGTGGACGTCGCCTCCTTCGACCTCGAGACCGACGTCGAGACCGGCTTCGGCTGGAACGTCGGCGTGCTGCAGCAGGTGTCGCCCTACTTCGCCTGGGGCCTCGCTTACCGCAGCGGCGTCGACGTCGACTACGCGGGGTCCGGCACGCTGACCCAGATCCCCAGCGGCAACGACCAGTTCGACGAGCTGCTGGCGAACACCCTGCCCTTCGACCAGGCGCTGGCTCTGGCCACCTCGATCGAGTTCCCGGCCATCGCTAGCGCCGGGGTCGCGTTCGGCTTCGGCGGCAACACCATCCTCGAGCTCGACGCCGGCTGGACCGAGTGGAGCCGCGTGCAGCAGATCCCCTTCGTGCTGCCCAACGACCCCGGCCTGAGCAGCAACGTCGAGCTGCGCTTCGACGACGCGATGAGTGCCCGGCTGGGCCTGCTGGTGCAGACCGCCAGCGGCGCCCAGTGGCGCGCCGGCCTCGCCTTCGAGGAGAGCCCGCAGCCGGACGAGACGGTGGGCCCGTTCTTCGCCGACGCCGACGCCACCGTGCTCGCCTTCGGCTTCGGCAAGGACTGGCTGGACGTCGCCGTGTCGTGGACGCAGTACGCCGACCGCACGGTGACCGGCAACGCCGACGGCTTCAACGGCAACTGGTCGGCCGACGCGCTGCGCCTGGGCATCACGGTGCGCAACGTCTTCGGCGAGCCCGGCGAGCCGAAGCTGCCGAAGGCACCGGAGGCCCCGAAGCTGCCGACACTGCCCGGCGGCTGAAATCTTGCATGAGCGGCGGCGAGGGACCAGGCCTCTCTCTCTCGACGACGCCCTTCGTATGTCAGCCGATTCTGATCGGGCACAGCGCCCGCTGCCCACGACGCCGGAGCTGGAGGGCGCCGACCACCGCGCCTTCCTCGCCGCCATCGTCGACTCGTTCGAGGGCGCCATCGTCGGCAAGACGCTCGACGGCGTCATCCTGTCGTGGAACCGCGGCGCCGAGCGCCTGCTCGGCTACAGCGCCGAGGAGGCGGTGGGCCAGTCGGTGCGCATGCTCATCCCCGACGACCGCCAGTCCGAGGAGGACGACATCCTCGCCCGCCTGCGGCTCGGCCAGAGCATCGAGCACTACGAGACGGTGCGGCGCCGCAAGGACGGCGCGTTGCTGGACGTCTCGCTCACCGTGTCGCCGGTGCGCGACGAGGACGGCCAGGTGGTCGCCGCGTCGAAGGTGCTGCGCGACGTCGGCGCCCGCAAGCGAGCCGAGGCGACGCTGCGCGAGAGCGAGGAGCGCTTCCGCACCCTGGCCGACAACATCGCCCAGTTCGCCTGGATGGCCGACGGCGACGGGGAGCTGTTCTGGTACAACAAGCGCTGGTACGACTACACCGGCACCACGTTCGAGCAGATGCGCGGATCGGGCTGGCAGGCCGTCCACCACCCCGACCACCTCGACCGCGTGGTGCAGAAGTACCGCGCCGCCATCCGGCGCGGCGTCGAGTGGGAGGACACCTTCCCGCTGCGCGCCGCCGACGGCACCTACCGCTGGTTCCTGTCGCGCGCCATCCCCATCCGCCACGATCTGACCCGCGAGGTGTTGCGCTGGTTCGGCACCAACACCGACATCACCGACCGCATCGCCATGGAGCAGGCGCTGCGCGACGCCGACCGGCGCAAGGACGAGTTCCTGGCCACCCTGGCGCACGAGCTGCGCAACCCGCTGGCGCCCATCCGCCACGGCCTCGAGCTGCTGCGCCTGGGCGCCGCCGAGGGCGAGGCGGCGCAGCGCCTCTACGCCACCATCGAGCGGCAGACCGACCACCTGGTGCGCCTGGTCGACGACCTGCTCGACGTGTCGCGGATCACCCGCGGCAAGGTGGAGCTGCGGCGCACCCGGCTGGAGCTGCGGCGCATCGTCGCCGCCGCCGTCGAGGTCAGCCGGCCGCTGCTCGACGGGGCCGGCGTCGAGCTCGACGTCGACCTGCCGGCGGCGCCCGTGTGGTTGAAGGCCGACCCGACGCGGCTGGCGCAGGTGCTCGCCAACCTGCTCAACAACTCGGCCCACTACACGCCGGAGGGCGGCCAGGTGCGGATCGCCGCGGAGGTGGCCGGCGACGAGGTGGCGGTGCGGGTGACCGACACCGGCGCCGGCATCGCGCCCGACCGGCTGGAGCGCATCTTCGACCTCTTCGAGCAGGGCGGCGGCGGGCGGCCGGGCGGCATGAGCGGCCTCGGCATCGGCCTGACTCTGGTCAAGTCGCTGACCGAGCTGCACGGCGGCCGCGTCGAGGCGTACAGCGCCGGCGTCGGCCAGGGCAGCGAGCTGACCGTCACCCTGCCGGTGCTGCGGGCGGCGGAGGCAGGGGCCGGTGCCACGGCGACGGCGGACGGTGGGGAGGGCGCGGCGGACGCGGCGGACGGCCACTCGACGCTGCGCGTCCTGGTGGTCGACGACAACCGCGACGCCGCCGACTCCCTGCGCGAGCTCCTCGACCTGCTCGGCCACGAGTGCCACGCGGTGTTCGGCGGCGCCGCCGCGCTGGAGGCGGGCGCCGAGATGCGCCCCGACGTCGTCCTCCTCGACCTCGGCATGCCGGGGATGGACGGCCTGGAGACGGCAAGGCGGCTGCGCCGCGAGCCGTGGGGCGCCGGCCTCGTCCTCATCGCGCTGACCGGCTGGGGCCAGGAGCAGGACCGACGCCGCACCCACGAGGCCGGCTTCGACCACCACCTGGTCAAGCCCACCGACCTGCGCCAGCTCGAGCGCCTGCTCGCCGAGACGGCGGCGCGGAGGCCGTAGACCCCGCAAAAAGAAAGGCCCGGCCTCCTGGGAGACCGGGCCGGACGCGGCGAGGCTCGCCGCGCGTGCCGCGCTACGGATCAGTTGCGGGGACGGGTGCGGCGGGCGCGTTCACGGTCGCGGTCGTCGCGGCGGTCGCGGTCGTAGCGGTCGTCGTAGCCGCGGTCGTCGTAGCGGTCGTGGCGCGCGGCGCCGCGGGCCCGCGGCTCGTCGTCGAGCAGGGTGCGGCCGGTGTAGACCCAGTAGAGGTCCGCCACCGCCCCGGTGACGCGGTGGAACGCCTGGCGCACGTCGGTCGGGCCGTGGTAGTGCCGGAAGTCGCCACGCAGCTCCCAGTAGCGGGCGACCACGCGCTCGAAGGCGCGCTCGGCGTCGCGGGCGTCGTAGCGCCCGGAGTCGACGATCCGATGGTAGTCGTTGGCGGCGGCGTTCAGGCGGACGAAGGCGCCGTTGACGTGGCGGTCCTGGCCGCGCGAGCGGCGGTCGGACAGGCGGTTGGCGTGATACGCCGCATCGTCGAGCTGCTGGGCCAGACGGGCGACGTCGCGGCGATCCGTCTGCCGCTCGTGCTCCGCCGAGGCGGCAGGCGCCAGGGCGGCGAGCACCAGCAGGGCGGCGAGGGCGGCGGCGATCGAGTATCGGTGACGGTTCATGGCGTGCTCCTTTCGTCGCCCTTCTAACTATCCAAACCCCTTGCCAACTCGAACATCCCCTGTCCACAGGGGTTATCTCCGCGCCGGCGCCGCTCGTCGAGACGCAGAATCGTCCTCCCTGGAGGACGATTCTGCGCGCGCTTGCCGCCTCCGGCGCCAGCGCATAGCCTCCCGGCGTGGACGCGTGGAGCCTCGTGGCGCTGCGGCCCGGGTTGTGGACGGCCGGGGTCGCCGCCCTGTCGCTGTGGGCGCTGCGGCGGTGGTGGGAGGCGCCGCCGTGGCGGGTGACGGCGGTGCTCGCGGCCGCCGTGGTGGCGGTGCTGGGGCCGATGCTCTTCGGCGGCGCGCTGATGCTACCGCTCGGCATGGTGGCCAACTTCCCGCCCTGGCGGGGGCTGCCGCCGTCGGAGGCCGGCTTCAACCCGCTGCAGCACGACCTGGTGATGCAGATCGTCCCCGGCCAGGCGGCGGTGCGGGAGGTGACCGGCGCCGGCGAGTGGCCGCTGTGGAACCCCTGGCTCGCCGCCGGCCAGCCGCTGCTCGCCGACCCGCTGTCGCAGCCGTTCCAGCCGCTGGTGCTCGCCGGCCGGCCGCTGCCGCTGGGCGAGGCGCTGACGGCGACCGCGGCGCTCACCCTGTTCGCCGCCCTGGTCGGCACCTTCCTGCTGCTCCGCCGCCAGGGCATGGGCGCGGTGGCGGCGACCGCCGGCAGCCTGGGCTGGGGGCTCGGCGGCTGGATGCTGCACTGGCTCGGCTGGCACCAGGCGACGGTGGGGGCCTGGCTGCCGTGGCTGCTCTACGCGATGGTGATGAGCGGCGAGCGGGGGGCGCGGCGCGACTTCGTGCTGCTCGGCGCGGTGACGGCGGCGCTGCTGGTGTCGGGTCACCCGGAGACCTCCCTGTACGTCCTGCTGGCGGGCGGCGCGTTCGGGGCGGTGCGGGCCGCGAGAGGCGGGCGCGAGGATGGACCCCGCCCTTCGAGACGCCCGCTCCGCGGGCTCCTCGGGGCTGGCCGGTCCCTGCGCTGGCGGCTGTTGGCGCGGCAGGCGGCGGCGGGGGCGGTGGCGCTGGCGGTGGCCTCGCCGGTGCTGCTGCCATTCCAGGAGTACCTGCCGCAGATGGTGCGCTACCAGCGCGTCGAGGCCGGGCGGGCGGCGCTGCAGGCGCAGGGGCCGTGGCGGGGATGGCGGACGGCGGACGAGCGGCGCGCGTCGGCGGCGGCCGCCGAGCTGCGCCTGGCCGCCACCGCCGCGCCGGGCGCCTTCGGCGCCTTCTGGGCCGGCGGCTACTGGGGCGAGTCCAACCCCAACGAGGACGCCACCGGCTTCGTCGGCTCGGCCTTGCTGCTGCTCGCCCTGCTGGCGCTGTGGCCGGCGCGGCGGCGGCTGCCGCAGGAACGGTTCTTCCTCGTCGTGTGGCTGCTCGGGCTGGCGATCCTGGCTCGGCCACCGCCGCTGCTGCCGCTGCTCGAGGCGCTGCCCGGTTTCGGCCACTCGCCGCGGCACCACCAGCGGGTGCTGATGCTGGTCGGCTTCGCGGTGGGCTGGCTCGGCGCCGCGGTGCTCGAGCGCTGGCGGCGCGGCGACGGGCCGCCGCGGGCGGGGGTGGCTGCGGCGGTGGCGGCCGCCGGCGCCCTCGTCACCTGGACCTACCTCGGCCACCCGAACCCCCAGCGCGCGGCGGAGGTGCTGCCGGCCGGCCCGCGGCTCGCCTGGTGGCTCGCCGCCCTCGCCGCGCTGGCGGCGACCGCCCTGGTGCTGCTCGTCCGCCGCCGCGCTCCGGCCCCCGCCTCCGGCGCCGCGACCTCGCCACCGTCCCTCGCGGGTCCGCCTGCCGCCGCGGCCGGCCGCGCCCACGCCGTCGCGCGCTGGCTGCCGCTGCTGGTGCCGCTGGCCGTCGCTGGCGAGCTGCTGCTCCTCCACCTGCCGCTCCACCCGCCGGCGCCGGCGCGGCTGTTCTACCCGCCGACGGAGGCGGGGCGCTTCCTCGCCGCCCGCCTGCCGGAGGTCGGCGCCACGGTGGCCGGCGGCGGCTTCGGGCGCTTCACCGGCATCGGCCCGATCTACCCGGCGAACACCGCGGTCCTCGCCGGACTGATGGACGTGCGCAGCTCCGGCCCGGCGCAGCCGGCGGCCTTCTCGTGGCTCACCGAGCGCCTGAAGGCGCCGGACACCGAGTACGGCGACGTCCTGGCGCGCGGCGACGCGCCGGTGCTCGACCTGCTGGCGGTGCGTTACGTGATGGCCTGGCCGGACGCTCCGCTGCCGCCGCCGGCGCGGGCGGTGCTGGAGACGCCGGCGCTACGCCTCTACGAGCGCCCCGGCGCCCTGCCGCTGGTCTTCCTGCCGGCGTCGGCCGAGGCCTACGACCCCGGCCGCGGCTCCTGGATCGACTGGCTCCTCGCGCACGACGCCTACGCCGAGCGCTCGCTGGTCCACTACCACCCGCGCGGCCTGCCCACCTGGCGCGCCGCCGCCCCCGCCGCCTCCCGCATCGGAGCGGTGACGCTGCGCCCCGCCCGCCTCGCCGTCGACCTCGACCTCGCCGAGGAGCGCCTGCTCGCCACCACCATCTACCAGGACGACTCGTGGCACCTGCTGGCCGACGGAAGGCCGGTCGAGGCGGTGCGCGCCAACGGCCCCTTCGTCGGCGCCTGGCTGCCGGCGGGCACGGCGCGGGTGGAGGCCCTCTACCGCCCCCGCGGCTTCGTCGCCGGCTGTCTGCTGGCCGCCCTCGGCCTGGCGGCGGCGCTGGCCTGGGGGATACGGCCGCGGCGCCTCGGGGTAGGACTCGGCGGCGGGACCGGCGGAGGGCAGCCGTGTGGTCCTGCCGGCTACGGGCGCACGAACACCTCGGTGAGCCAGTAGGCGGTGCCCCGCCGGGCGACGCCGATGCCGACGCGGGTGACGCGCGGGTGAAGCAGGTTGCGGCGGTGCGGCGGGCTGTCCATGAGGATGCGGTGCATGTAGGCGGCGGGGTCGGGCACGTTGTAGACGTGGGCGATGTTCTCCGCCGCCTCGCGATAGGGGACGCCGGCGGCGCCCAGGCGCTCGCGCATGGTGCGACCGGCGGGGTCGGCGTGGTCGAAGAAGTCGCGGTCGCGCATGTCCCGGCTGTGCCGCCGCGCCACCTCGCCGAGCACCGGGTCGAGCACCAGCTCCCCCTGCCCCGCCCGCCGCCGGCTGGCGTTCATCAGCCGCAGCACCTCGGCCTCGACGCCCGGCGCCTCGGTGCGCGACGGCCGCGGCACCGGCACCTCCGGACCGTCCCGCCGCTCCGCCGGCGGGGCCGGTACCACGACGCACCCGGCGAGGAGCAGCGGCAACAACACGGCGGCGAGCTGGCGGTGTTGGAAGCACACGATCACGAGAGACCTCAACCAATCGGCAAGAATGAGAATTCGGTTCGCGGGATCGGGGCGCTGCTACACTGATGGCCGGAGGCAGGCGATGAGCGTTTCCAAGCTCCTGGACCGCGCGCGAACGGCTTGAGCTCGCCTTCCTGCAGCGCTGGTCCCCGACCGCGCATGCGTCGAGGCCCTGCTGCACGCCGCCGGCCTCCGCGTCACCGCCCGCCCCGGCCACGAGATCTACCTCTGCGAGCCCCACCCCGAAACGTGGCAGCAGGGAGGAGGCGGAGCGCCACCTGGCGGCGGCGCTGGGGCGGGGCTGACCGCCGCGGCGTCACGTCGTCAGCGAAGAAGGTGGGACACGAGGATCGCTGCGAGGCCGGCGAGAGCCGTCGCGGCGACCAGGAAGAGGACGAGCCGCCGGCTCGCTTCCCGCCGCCACGGACGGCCGAGCGCCGCCAACCCGGCGGAGAGGGCCGCCGCGACACCGGCCGCGAGGAGGACCGAGCGCTCGTCCGAGCCCACATTGCGGCCGCGCGCGACCTCGACGGCTCCGAGCCCCAGCAGTGGGCCAGCGAGGCCGAGCAGCATTCCCGCGGCCGCGAGCGATCCCGCTCCCAGCCATCTCGAAGCCCGGCTCGCGGACGGGCGCCGCAGCTCGAAGTGCCGCTCGCCGCTGTCCAGGCAGAGGGGAGCGATCCACTCGAGCGACAGCTCGTCGGCCGCGACGATCGACCGGCGTCCCTCGTCCACGGCCTCCGACACTTCGCCGCCCCGCGCCAGGGCGCGATAGAAGCCCGCCGAGAAGGCGATGGCCGCCGCGTCGGAGACGGCGAACTGCATCGCCACCACCGCCGGCACGCCGCGCCGCACCAGGCTCGCCGCCACGCTGCCGCGGGTGGGCTCCCGCCCCGGGCGGCCGAAGCGTCCGCCGTCGCAGGCGTTGAGGACCACCAGCCTCAGCGCGTCCAGGCCGCTGAGCAGGTCTGCGAACACCTCGCTGCCGACGATCTCCCAGGGCCCGAGCACGAGCCGCCCGCCGGCGTCGCCGAAACGCCCGTGGCCCATGAAGTGGACGACGTGCGGACGGACGTCGAGGACGCCGTCCCGTAGCGCCTCGACGGTGCCTCCGCTCAACGTGTGGATCTCCAGCGAGCCGCTGCGCCGTGCAGCCGCCTCGACGACCGTCCTCTCCGCCGCCAGGTCGAGGTCGGGCGCTTCCCCCAGGACCAGCAGCACGCGCAGGCGGTCGCAGGCGACCGGCGCCTGCCGGGGCCGCGCCACCGCCAGCGTGCGGACGACCGTCAGCGCCGGCCGCTGGCGCCACAGGTAGCCTCGCCGCGGGTCCCGCAACGTCTCCCACGGCAGCGACAGCAGCGGGTCGGCGGGACCGTCCGTGGAGGTGAAGCGGAGCCGCAGGACCACGCGGTCCGTACCGCCGGCGAGGCTGAGCAGGTAGAGGTCGCGCAGCTCCCCCGTGAAGAGCTCGCGGAACAGGCTCTCTCCCACCGCCTCCGGCGTGGCGACGGCGGCTGCCGGGCCGCCGTCTCCGGCCACGGCATGGAAATCCCGGCCGGCCCGTACCGCCCGGCCGACGGCCGCCAGCACCGCCGGCAGCTCGTCCCGTGCGAAGGGCGATGCAAGCACGTGCCTGCCGGTGCCGGACGAGGAGCTTCCCCGCGCCTCCCACCGCCCGTCGCCGCACGGGGTCAGCTCGACGACCATCTCCGCGGCGGCTCCGGCGCCGACCGGCGCCGACGCCGCCACGCGCTGGCGGAGGGCGGTCGGGCGTGCTGCGCTCAATGCGAGCAGGACCTCGCGCGCTGGGGGCAGTCGCCGCGCCCGTCGAGGCACCACGTGCTCGCGATGCATACCGGCCGCAGGTCCTTCTGCGTCCAGCGACCGAAGAAGTCGTAGGCGAGCAGGGCCTCGACCCGCAGCTCGGCCTCGACCCGCTCGAGATCCTGCCGCGTCTCGAGCACCACCAGCAGGTGCTTGGTACCGGGCGGCACCCCGCTGTCGTGCCGAGGCGAGAACGACCACTCGGCGTCGCGGAACGACCTGCCGTGACCGCGGACCGTCGGCGCCAGCGCCCCCGGCTCGACACCGATCGACAAGGCGACGGGCGCCGGAGCTGGATCCTCCAGCTGCACCTGGCCGTGCGTCGTGATCCACAGCCGGCGTGGCTCGGGGGCGCCGGCGGGCAGATCCAGCGGGTAGAGGTTGCGGATCACGACGTCTTCCGGCTCGAGGTCGAGGCGCACGTCGAGCCGCGCGAAGACTTTCTCGTCGTCGTGGGGCGGGAGCAGCTCCAGGGTCAGGACCACGCAGTAGAGCGAGCGGCCGGGCCGGCGGCGGCCTGCTGCGGTGCCACCGGCGTCGAGGGGAAAGACCTCCTCCAGGCCGACGGCGACGCGACCTTCCCGGACCAGGATCGGATCGAGGTCCGGGGCCTGGGCCTTCTGCTCCCGCACCAGGTCGGCCGTCGCCATCCTCTCGTCGTCCTCGAGGGGTCGTGGCGAGAGGACGTGCTCCGGCGGCGGCCCGGCGGCGGCGAGCGGCAGTGCCAGGGCGAGCGTGAGTGCGACCGGCACCGTCGTCTTCATCTTCACCTCCAGTCGCCGACCAGCAGGAACCCGGACCACAGCCAGGGCTGGTCCGGGTACCGCGCCGCCAGGTCCCGCTGGGCGCTGCGCAGTGCATGCGCCTTCGACTCGCCCCGCTCGAGCCACCCGACGTGGAACCGGTGAAGCAGCTCGACCGTCGCCTCCTCGGCGCTGGGCCACTGGGTGACCAGCACCGTCGCGCTGCCGGCGGCCAGGAAGGCGCGGGCGAGACCGATCACGCCGTCGGCGGTCACCGGCCCCTCGGCGGTCTCGCACGCCGCGAGGATGGTCAATCCGGCCGGCAGCTCGCGGGCGGCGATCTCGTCGATCCCGAGGAGCCCGTCCTCCCCTCCTCCCGGCGCCAGCAGGACGAACGTGTCGTCCTCGTCCTCGACCGAAGCCACGGCATGCGTCGCCAGGATCAGAACGTCCGCCGGAGCCAGCTCCGCCTCCCTGGCCTCCGCTCCCAGCAGGACCCGCCTGCGCCCGCCTGCGTAGAAGCCGCCGACGGCGCGGTCGAACGCCGCACGCAGGTCCGCCAGCGCCGCCAGCGATCCCGCCCGAGCTGCGGCGTGGTCCCGCGGCGGGTCGACCAGCGCCAGGAGGCTGCCGCCGCGGCGGGCGGCCGGCTGGCGTACGAGGTCCAGCGTCTGCAACGACGGCCCGTACACCAGCGGCCAGCGCTCCACGAGCGTCTCGCCGGCCGCATCGGTGAGCGCCGCGAACGCC